>NZ_DHEI01000010.1:6892-25748 GCF_002399805.1 Flavobacterium sp. UBA4854 | reverse complement strand
GCGGAGAAAGAGGGATTCGAACCCCCGGACCTGTTACAGTCAACAGTTTTCAAGACTGCCGCATTCGACCGCTCTGCCATTTCTCCAGTATGTCGCAATCGTTTCGTGATTGCGAGTGCAAATATAAGGCGTTTTTTTAATTGTGAAAATTTTTTTTGAATTATTTCTAAAGAAAATAATAGAGTAGTAAAAAGAACAGTGATCAATAAAGTTAAGGGTTTCAAAGTCAACGAAGAAAGAGACTTTGTAATCTAAAAATATTTTAGCAGAGAAAAGATATCAGTTTTATTGGCTCTCTGTTTAATTTGTTTCGACTAAATAATTAAATCGTCTGATTTTTAATGTTATACTAATATTTTTCTTATTATTGTGGTATAGTACAGAATAGTACTAAATCTTACTAACTAATATTGAAAAACTATGCAAGAAAAAATTACAAAAGAAAAAGTGTCGGTTAAAAAACTACTGACTTTAATGCTATTTTTATTAACGATTTGCAGTTGGAGTCAGAGTTACGAATTTGAAAATGGTACCCGCACAGGAAATGCTGACATTCAAAATTGCGATTCCTGTTCAGGAAAAATTGTCGGTAATTTAGGAGGAACGGGTAGCGTTTCTGTAAATGTTACTGTAGCAACAACGGGTTGGTACAATCTGCAATTGTTTTATTGTACGGGAGATCCACGTGCGATTCGATTAACAGCTGGCTCTGCCGCGGCGATTGCAATTCCTTGCGAACCGAGTGGAGGATGGAGTACAGCTGCTTCTAAAAACATAAGCGTTTATTTGAACAGCGGCACAACAACTTTGCTTTGGGATAATACCAACTCATGGGCTCCTAATCTCGACAAATTTATTTTAACACCTTTAGCAGCAGGAACTAACCAAACTATTGCTTTTGGAACAAATAATAGTATCGTTTATAATTTAACCAATAAAACGTATAGCATAAAATTTAATGGTGCGACTGTAATTAGCAATGCATCTGCTTATGCAAATAGCGATCAGCAATATGTGAGTACTAATTTTGCTTCAGCGGTTTATAGTTCAGAATCATTTACCGATAATGTGGGAAGCGGAACTAAGCACATTTTTACTTTAAGTGGAAATTATTCGCTCGGAATGCAGCAGATTTTTTATACCTATACCAATAAAAATTATCTGGTTGTACAAGTTGTGCTGACAGGAAATGGTTCAAACTGCTATAAAATGTCTCCTTTAACCAGTAATCAGGTAACGCCAAATTTTGGAACAGGAGATACTAGAGCTGTATTTGTTCCTTACGATAACGATGCCTGGATTCGATATAATGCCTATACTTTAAATTCGGCTGATTTTACAGCATCTGAGGTAACTAATATTTATAATAACACCAATCGTAAAGGTTTGGTAATTGGTTCGTTGGAGCATACAAAATGGAAAACAGGTGTTACAGTAAGTGGCGGCGGTTCTTCATCAGCTTATGTTTCGGTAATTGCAGGTTGGACAAAACAAGATGTAACCCGAGATGCAAGAGGACATGGTTGGGTAAACGTGGGGCAGACAAGTTGCCCTTCTCCAAAAGTAATGATTAATGCTACAGACGATTGGAGAACAGGATTCGAAGAATTTGCGCAAGCAAATGCAGCAATGCAGCCTAAATACATTTTTGACTGGACAGCGCCAAAACCAATTGGATGGAACAGCTGGGGAGCTATGCAAACCAATATTAACTTGACGAAAGCAAAAGCAGTTGTAGATTTTTTTCATAATGATTGTCCTGCATTTAAAACTCAAGACAATACTTTATATATTGATCTTGATTCTTATTGGGACAATATGAGTGATGCTGAGCTGGCTCAATTTGTTACTTACGCAAAAAGTAAAGGCTATAAGGCTGGAATTTATTGGGCTCCTTTTGTAGATTGGGGAAAATACAATCGTCAGGTTGAAGAAAGTTCATATACTTATAATCAATGTTGGACAAAAGTTAACGGAAATCCTTTGGAGTTGGATGGAGCTTATGCTATGGATCCGACAAGTCCAGGAACTAAGGCTAGAATTCACTATTTTATAAATCGTTTCAAAACCGCAGGATTCGAAATGATAAAAATTGACTTTTTAACGCATGCGAGTATTGAAGCTGACAGTTTTGCAAATAATCAGCTTCATACGGGTATGGAAGCGTATCAGGAAGGAATGAAATATTTGATTGATGAAATTGGCGGAACGATGTTAGTGCAAGCCGCAATATCTCCTAATTTGGCTACAGGCCCTTTTGCGCACGTAAGACGTATAGCATGCGATGCCTACACAAACATAAACGAAACAGATTATACTTTGAACAGTACAACTTATGGCTGGTGGCAAAATCAAATTTACGATTATATAGATGCAGATCATATTGTTTTTGGGACTGCTTCAATAGGGCAAAATCGTGCAAGATTATTAAGTATCGTGGTTACAGGAACAGTAATTGCAGGTGATGATTTTTCTGTTGCGGGTCAGTGGAAAACAACTGCACAGAGTCTTTTGCAAAATAATGATGTAATGAATGTTGCTCGTAATGAGATGCATTTTATTCCTGCCGATGGAAACACAGGATACAATGCCGCAAATGTATTTTCTGCAACATATAACAACGTTACTTATGTAGCAGTTTTTAATTACGGAAATACAACGATGACAAATAATATCAGTTTTAGTCGTCTGGGGCTTGGATCTGGAAATTATACCGTTAAAGAGCTTTATTCTGGAGCGACAAGTACTGCTCAAAGCACATTGAATGTTCAATTGCCTCAGGCAGATGCGGCTATTTATGCTATTTCGAATGCAGGAGTACTAAGTGCGCCAAGTTACAATTGGCCAACTGCTTCTACAAATTATGTCTTTCCTAATCCTGCATCAAACAGTTTCAGAATTAAGTTTGATCAAGTAATTAATGGTACAGCGACAATTTCATTATATGATATAAGCGGAAAAGAAGTTTGGAAGAATGCTATTACTGCCGAAGACATGATTAGTTCAGAAATACCAGTAAACGGACTTTCAAAGGGTGTTTATATGGTAAAAGTAAAAGCGACTGGACATCCGGTGCAAAACTTTAAGTTTGTCAAGAATTAAAGACTTTTAAAACTTTCAAAAATCCCGATTTTCACTTTAGTTGAGAATCGGGATTTTTTTGTTTTGGCTAGAATGTTAAAATGATAATTTTTGATTTATAAAATTTTTTGAGATGTATATTTTTAGTTAGATTTTTGAGATTATGTCATAATTATTGTCAAAATGACTATTTTGAAGAAAAAAAATCAAGCTCTTTTGTAATTATGTTAGATGTTGATTTTTAGGTAATTATGTTTGTTTGAGCAAAAAAAGTAAGCAGTATTTTTTGCAATGTTCTTGCAGGGTAAATTTTAATTCGTATCATTGTAGTATAGAATAGTATAATAACCAAAAATAAAATTAATGAAACCACATTGTTTATTAATAAAAAAGCTGTTTTTGTCTAGTATAATAATGCTTTTTTTTAGTCCATTTATGCAGGCTCAAAAAAGCATAAAAATGACTTTTGGAAAAAATGGCAGCATTACTTATGATGCTAAAAACAAAACAATAGCAGTAAGCCAGTCTGGTAAAAATATTTTTTCTGGAGCAAAAGCTTCGGTTGTTGTTAATGGTAAAACAATTTCTATTAGTGATTATCCTGAAGCGGTTTTATCAAAAGAACCTTTAACAGATAATTTAGGAAAAGGAACAAAGTACATTCTAACTTATAAGGATAAAAACAATCCAACTTTAATTCAAAATTTCTTTACCTATAATAATCGATCTTATTTTATAACTCAAATTGAAATTTTAGGAAACGAGAAGCAAGTAGCAACCAATTATATTGCGCCATTAGATTTAGGAAAAATTACTTTTGATAAAGTAGAAAACTTGCAAACTGTTTTTGTTCCTTATGATAATGATGCTTGGGCGAGTTATAATTCTAAAAAATTAGACACAATTTCAAATAATACAAGTGCAGAAGTTGGAATAGTATTTAATAACTCTTCTAGAAATGGTTTTATAGTAGGTTCTTTAGAACATACCGTTTGGAAAAGTGCTGTAAAATCAATCAACAAAAATAAAGAGCCTTTATTCTCGGCTTGGGCAGGTTTTTCTGAAAAAGAAATAACGCGAGACAGCATTGCGCACGGTTTGGTAAGAGGAAACAAAGTATTGTCGCCAAAATTCTTTGTTGGTTATTATTCCGATTGGAGAAACGGAATGGAAGAATATGCTAAAACCAATCGTATTGTAGAAAAACCGTATGTTTTTGAATGGGATAGGCCAACTCCAGTGGGATGGAACAGCTGGGGCGTTTTGATGGAAAAAATCAATTACGAGAATACGACCAAAGTTGCTGATTTTTTTGCGAATCAAATTCCGCAGTTTCGAGTAGGAAATACAGCTTATATCGATCTTGATTCATTTTGGGATAATATGGTAAAAGGCGGTTTTACAGGAGATTTCAGCAAACTAAAAGAATTTGCAGATTATTGTAAAAGTAAAGGATTAGAACCAGGAGCCTATTGGGCGCCTTTTACAGATTGGGGCTGGAAAGACGGACCAAACCGTAAAGCAGAAGGAAGCGATTATACTTTTGGCGAAATGTGGACAAAAACTGGAAATACGTATTTTGATTTTGATGGCGCACGCGCAATTGATCCAACGCATCCTGGTACGCTAAAACGTGTTGATTATGTAATTAATAAACTAAAAGCGTGTGGCTTCAAAATGATCAAAATCGACTTTCTAGGACATGCAGCGGCTGAATCTTCTTCTTTTTATGATAAAAATGTCACAACAGGAATGCAGGCTTACAAAGTAGGAATGGAGCATTTGGTAAATGCACTAGACGGACAAATGCTTATTTATGCCGCAATTTCTCCAAATATGGCAACCTCTCGTTACGCTCATGTAAGACGTATTGCATGCGATGCTTGGAAAACTATCGAGCAGACTCAATATACTCTGAATAGCGTAAATTACGGCTGGTGGCAAACCTATTCGTATGATTATATTGATGCCGATCATGTTGTTTTTGCTGATGTTACAGAGGGAGAAAACCGTGCAAGATTAATTTCTGCAATAATCACAGGAACATTAATTACAGGAGACGATTACAGTAAGGAAGGAATTTGGAGCAAACGCGCCAAAGAATGGCTTCAGAACAAAGAATTGCTTAAGATTGTGGCTCATGGCGTGGCTTTTCGACCAGTAGAAGGAAATACAGGAAAACATACAACTGAAGTTTTTCAGCAGAAAATAGAAAACGATTGGTATATCGCTGTTTTCAATTATGGAAACGAAGCAAAAAGCTATGCTTTACCATTGGAGAGATTAGATATTCAAAAAGGAAGTTATCAAATCGAAGATCTTTTTACTTCTCAAAAGAGCGAAATAAAAGACAATACTTTAAATGTAAATCTTGGTTCAAAAGATGCTCATTTGTATAAAATTATAAAACGATAATAGATTCAGCATGAAAAAATATCTTTTAAATAATATTCTGTTAGCTGTAATAGGACTGGTTTCGGTTGCAGCAAATGCTACAGTAAAGTTGCCTTCTTTTTTTACTGATAATATGGTTTTGCAGCAAAAAAGCACCGTTCCGTTTTGGGGAGAAAGCAATCAGCAATCAGTATCAGTTACAAGTTCTTGGGATAAAAAAACATATAAAGCTGCCGTTGTAAATGGTAAGTGGAATGTAGTTTTAAAAACGCCTGCTTACGGCGGACCTTATACGATTGCAATAAATGATGGAGAAGTAAAAACGCTTCAAAATATTCTAATTGGAGAAGTGTGGTTGTGTTCTGGACAAAGCAACATGGAAATGCCGCTTGAAGGATGGGGAAAAATAGAGAATTATAAAGAAGAAATTGCAAACGCCAATTATCCCGAGATTCGATTATTGCAAGCAGAACATATAGAAAGCACTTTACCATTAAATACGCTAAAAGTGCAGCATAATGGATGGAATGTCTGCGATTCTAAAACTATAGCAGATTTTAGTGCAACAGCTTATTTTTTTGCTAGAAAAATTTATAAAGAAAAAAAGATTCCGATCGGATTAATCCATTCTTCTTGGGGAGGAACATTGATAGAAGCTTGGACAAGTTCTGGAGCGTTAAGCACCATTCATGATTTTGATGCTCAGATAGAAGCGATGAAATCTGAATCAAGCAGAGAAACTTTAGAGAAAAAATACAATGCTGATTTAGCGGTTTGGGAAAAACATCTAGCTAATGCTGACAAAGGATATCAGAACGAAAAAGCAATCTGGGCTTCAGTTGGTTTTGACGATGCTTCATGGAAAACAATGAAGGTTCCTTCTTTTTTTGACAGCAACGGATTAGGAAATTTTGACGGTATAGTTTGGTTCAGAAAAAAGGTTGGCATCTCAGATAACAGTAAAGATTTTACTCTAAGCTATTTTGCCGATGATGATGATATGATTTGGGTAAATGGAAATTATATTGGAGAAACAAAAGGATATAACGTAGAGCGTGATTATACCATTCCATCAAAATATTTGAAAAAAGGAGAAAACGTAATTACCATTAGAGTATATGACGGAGCAGGAAATGGAGGTATTTATGGAGAAGAAAATATCGCTTTAAAATCAGATAAAGAAATTATTTCCTTAGCAGGAGATTGGAAATACAATATAGGTGCAGACAGTAAAGATTTGCCTGCACGACCTTATCTGGCTCAGGGGCAAAATAGGCCAAGTGCAATATACAATGCCATGATTGCTCCTTTGGCAGATTACAAAATAAAAGGAGTAATCTGGTATCAGGGAGAAAGCAATGCAGAAAGAGCTTTTCAATATCAAAAATTATTTCCGCTGCTTATAAACGACTGGCGAACTCAGTTTAAAGATAAAAATCTTCCGTTTTTCTTTGTGCAGTTAGCCAATTACAAACAGCAGAAACAAGAACCTGGAGATTCGGATTGGGCAGAATTAAGAGAGGCACAATTCATGGCTTTAAAACTGCCAAATACAGGAATGGCCGTAACCACTGATATTGGAAATGGAGAAGATATTCACCCAAAAAATAAACAAGATGTAGGAGGTCGTCTCGCTAATATTGCTTTAGCAAAAGTGTATAATGCCAAAATCGATTATTCGGGACCGCTTTATAAATCTTTTAAAATTGAAAACAATACAATTGTTTTAGATTTTGATTTTAACACTGAAATTAAAGCTAAAGAAGGTATGCTGAAAGGATTTTCTATTGCGGGAGCAGATCAGAAATTTTATTGGGCAGAAGCAAAAATAGTAAACGGAAAAGTGATCGTATATGCGCAGAACGTTCCAAATCCTGCAGCGGTTCGATACAACTGGGCAGATAATCCAGACGGAAATCTGACAAATGCATCAGGTCTTCCTGCGTCATCATTTAGAACAGATAATTGGAAAGGAATTACACAAGAAAAGAAGTAAAAAATAATACATAATAAAATGAAAAAACAAAGTATCAATTTAAGGCAGTCTTTTGCGATAGCATTTTTTATTCTCACGAGTTATTGCAGTTCAATAACAGCACAAGAAATTATAGCTGTAAAAACAAAATCAAATGCATTGGTTTTACAGGTAAATAAAGGCAAAGAAGTAAGTACTATTTATTTAGGAGAAAAATTGGCAAACGATTCAGATTATGCCAAAATACAAAGTCAGTTTCGTCAAGGAACCGATTATTCAGGTATTTATAATGCCGCTTATACTGCTTCTGGATCTAAAAATTTATTAGAACCAGCTATTACCGTAACTCATGCTGACGGAAACACTTCGTTAGATTTGTTATATGTAAGCCATAAAACCAACACGGTTAGTACAGGAGTTTCTCAAACCGAAATCACTTTAAAAGATCCGGTATATCCTGTTGAGGTTCATTTGTTTATTCAGGCGTATTACGATACCGATGTTATTGAGCAATGGACAACCATACAGCATAACGAAAAGGGAAGTATTACTTTAAATAAATACGCTTCGGCTAACTTATATTTAAAAGGATACAACAATTTCTATTTAAACCAATATCATGGTGAATGGGCCAAAGAAATGCAATCTGAGGAAGCTAAAATTACTCACGGAATTAAAACTTTGGATACTAAATTAGGATCTCGCACCAATTTATTTCAGCCTTCAGTATTTATGGTTTCTTTAGATAAACCAGCTTCAGAAGACGAAGGAAAAGTTTTATTTGCAGGTTTGGAATGGTCAGGAAACTTTAGGACTGATTTAGAACTAGATCCGTTGAATAACCTTCGTGTAATCTCTGGAATTAATAATGCAGCGGCTGCTTACAAACTGGCTAAAAGCGAAGTTTTTACAACACCTAAATTCTGGTACACTTTATCATCTAAAGGAAAAGGACACGCAAGCCGTAATCTGCACGATTGGTCAAGAAATTATAAAATCTTAGACGGAAAAGGAGATCGTTTGACCTTATTAAACAACTGGGAAGCAACGTATTTTAATTTTGATGAAGACAAATTGAAAGTCCTAATTGCTGACAGTAAAAAGCTAGGTGTAGATATGTTCTTGTTAGATGACGGATGGTTTGGAAACACTTATCCGCGTAGCAATGACGATGCGGCTTTAGGAGATTGGGAAGTTAACAAAAAGAAATTGCCAAACGGGATTGGAACTTTAGTTAAAACAGCCAAAGACAATCAGGTAAAATTCGGAATCTGGATTGAGCCAGAAATGGTAAGCCCGGCAAGTGATTTGTACAAAAAACACTCAGAATGGATTGTAAAACAGCCAGGAAGAACAGAACATTATTTCCGTAATCAGTTGGTTTTAGATTTGTCTAATCCAAAAGTTCAAGATTTTGTTTATGGAGTTGTAGACAATCTTTTTACCGAAAATCCAGAATTGGCTTATATTAAATGGGACTGTAATGCAGTAATTTACAATGCATATTCTAGTTATTTAAAAGACAAACAAAACAACTTTTATACAGATTATGTAAACGGACTTTATAAAGTATTGGAGCGTATTCGTGTAAAATATCCAACAGTACCAATGATGCTTTGTTCTGGTGGTGGAGGAAGAGTAGATTACGGAGCTTTGAAATATTTTACAGAATTCTGGCCAAGTGACAACACAGATCCTTTGGAGCGTGTGTACATGCAATATGAGTACTCTTATTTTTATCCTGCCTTGACTATCGCGGCACACGTTACAGACTGGGGGAAACAACCTTTAAAATATCGTACAGACGTTGCTATGATGGGAAGATTAGGTTTTGATATTGTGGTGAAAGAATTAAACGATAAAGACTTAACTTTTACACAACAGGCTATCAAAAATTACCATGCATTAAGCAATACTATTTGGCATGGTGATCAATATCGTTTACAAGATCCGTATGGAAATGATGCGGCGTCTGTAATGTTTGTCAATAAAAATGGAAATGAAGGAGTGGTTTTCAGCTATTCTGTTAATTCAAGATACGAAGCAGGAACACACCTTCCAATAAAATTAAAAGGATTGCAGGCAAATCAAAATTATAAAATAGAAGAAATCAACGTATATCCAGATAAAAAACCAGTAGTAGAAACAGCGGTTTATTCTGGCGATTTCTTAATGCAAGTGGGAATCAATCCAAATGTTACGCCATCAAACAGCAGCGTGGTTTTAAAAATTACTAAAGCTTAACTAAATTATAAACATTAGTATATATTTGTAATACTATATTTTCTAAATAAATACCTATTAAAACGTTTTATGAAGCAAATTATTCAACAGATCAAAAATCTTGAATCTATTAATTCCTTATCTAAACATGAGCAATTGGTTCAGGGGATAATTAATGCCATTGATGAAAAGGTAGTCACAAAAGGCGATTTGCTTCCGTCTGTAAATACTTTTATAAGCGAACTGGGTTTTGCAAGAGAAACCATTGCAAAAGCTTATAAAGAACTTGTTCACAGAGGAATAATCGAATCCAAAAATAGATTGGGTTACTTTGTTGCCACTAATGATGTAAAGCAGGAGTTGAAAGTTGCATTATTGATCTTTGCATTTGATATTTTTCAGGAAACGTTTTATGAGAATTTTAGAAAAGGGCTTGGAAAGAATGTGCAATTGGATATTTTTTTCCATCACAATAATTTTAGCACATTCGAAAATATTGTTCAGAATATAAAAGGAAAATACGGAATGTTTGTTATTGCTCCGATTCCTAGCAAAAAAACGCCAGATGTCTTAAAACAACTTCCAACAAACAGAGTGTTATTGGTAGACCGTTTTATAGAAACAGATGAAGATTATAATTATGTTGCACAAGAGTTTGGAGATTCGTCTTACAATGCTTTTGTGCAGCTTAAAGATAAAATTAAAAAATACGACGAATTGGTTTTCTTCTTTAAACCGTCGTCTGCAGAACCTAATGAAATTTTAAATTCCTTCAAAAGATTCATGAAAGATTATGATATCAAAGGAGTTATAAAAGAGGAGTATACGGCTGGTTCTCTAGAAAAAGGAAAAGTGTACTTTACCATTCATAATCTCGAACTTTGGGAAATGTTGAAAGACTCAAAAATAAAAGGTTTGAAAATTGGTAAAGACATTGGGTTTATCTCACACAATGATGATATAGTAAAAGAGATCATTTTTGATGGAGTCACGACATTTTCTACTGATTTCGCAGAAATGGGAAAAAAAGCAGCCGATTTTGTTTTAAACAGAAAAAAAACTCAGGAAATCATTCCAACAATTCTTATAGATAGAAATTCGTTGTAATTTATGAACGTTTCATCCATTGTTAGTTTTTTACTAATAACAGGTTTAGTTGCCGTAATTTCAGCATTAAAAACTCGAAAAAAAAAGGTTCAGACAACAGATGGACTTTTTTTTGCCGATCGTAACAATAATTTTTTTATCGTTGGAGGAGCCTTACTATTGAGCAATATCAGTGCCAATCAGTTTATAGGCGAAAACGAATCTATTTACAATAATAATATGAGCGTGATAGCATGGGGCGTAAGTTCTGTGCTAGCCATGCTTTTGGTTGCTGAGTTCTTCCTGCCAATTTATTTCCGTACTGGAGCCATGACCATTCCAGATTATCTAGGAAAACGTTACGATCATTCTACTAAAAGACTAGTTTCGATAATATTTCTCTGCAGTTATGTGGTCAATTTGCTTCCTGCTGTTTTATATGGAGGCGCAGTTGCCTTAACCGGAATGTTTAATTTTTTACAACCTTTAGAATTAACCTATTGGCAGAACATTTGGTTTATGGTTTGGGTAATCGGACTTACAGGCTGTGCTTATTCTGTTTTAGGAGGTTTGCGTGCCATATCAATTAGTGACACGGTTTTAAGTATCGGATTACTGACAATTGGAATTGCTTTTCCGTATTTTGGCTTCAAATATTTAGGGAACGGAGATTGGTTTAAAGGTCTCCATATTCTGCTTTCAGAACACAAAGAACATTTAAATTCTATTGGCGGACCTCAAGATGAGATTCCGCTTAATACCATTTTTACAGGAATGTTTATCATGAATCTGTATTATTGGGGAATGGAACAATTTATTGTGCAGCAGGCGCTTTCGGCCAAAAGTTTATCGCACAGTCAAAAAGGTATGGGATTGGCTTGTTTAGGAAAGTTGCTTTGTCCTTTCATTATTAATATTCCTGGTTTAGTTGGAGTTCATCTTTATGATAAATTAGAAAATACAGCAGAAGTTTTTCCGCTAGTAATAAAAGATACATTGCCAGGAGTAATGATTGGTTTAACTGCCGCTGTAGTTTTGGGTGCTGCAATTAGTACTTTTAATGCGGGACTTAATAGCAGTAGTACATTATTTGTGCTTAACCTCTATAAACCTTGGTTGGAGAAAAGAAACAAAGAAGTAACAGAAAGGCATCTGGTTTACACTGGACGCAAGTTTGAGATTATTGTCTCGGCTTTAGCAATGTTTTCAGCTCCATTTATCATCTTTAGCAAGGCAGGTTTTTATACCTATTTACAGCAATTAGGAGGCATGTTTTGTGTGCCAATTTTTACCATTATTCTAGTAGGTTTTGTATTTAAAAAAGTACCGCCTCAAGCAGCAAAAATTGGGATGATATTTTTTATTCTTAGCTATATTATTTTTAATTACCTTCTAGATATTCAACTGCATTATCTGCATATGTTAGCCTTGCTATTTGTGCTTACTTCTGTATGTATGTTAGTGGTTTCTAAATTTTATCCTAATTATAGTTATGCTGAAATTAAACTGGAATCTGTTGAATTAACTCCTTGGAAGAATCGATATTGGTATTTCGCCCTTTTATTGATTGGTATGCTGAGTATCTTTATATTATTTTCAAAATGGGGAGTCGCATAGTTCTAAAATTCTAAGAATCAGAGAAATTACGATTTAAAACTTTTTGATAGAGATGCACCATAGTGCATCTTTTTTGTTTCACTTAAGAAGTAAAATCTTGTTTTTTTTTGAAAATTAAGTTTGCTAGACTAGGATTTAAATTCATACGATTTTCCTTGTTTTAAGCCTAATACTTTTAATGTTTTGTCTGATATTTCTTTAAAACGATTCGCTATCTATTCTGTTTTTCGTTTTTATTCCTGTGTATTTGTATTAAAGACGAAATAAATCACTGAAAAAAATAGCAAATTCTTAAACATAAATTTGGATGTAATAAAAATATTTGTATGTTTGTAATGTTGTAGTATAGTATAGTATAAGTCAATTCGTTTTCTCATATTCTAGATGCTCAATAAACAAATAAAAAAACTAACTCTCTAATTTATTAACTAAAAAAACCAAATTATTATGAGAATTGCAATAAGATACTTATGCTTCTTAGTAGTTATGCTTTCTGCCGGTACAGTTTATTCCCAAACCATAACCGGTAAAGTTACAGATAATGAAAACTTACCTTTGCCTGGAGCAACCATTCTGGTAAAAGGTACTAAGATTTCTACAGCTACAGACATTGATGGTAGTTACAAATTAACAAACGTAAAATCTGGCTCCACACTAGAATTTAGTTTCATAGGATTTGATTCAAAGACTGTAACAGCAAGTAAATCTGAAATTAATATTTCTTTGACTCCAAGTACACAAGAACTGACTGAAGTTGTAATCGTGGGGGCCAAAATGAAAAAAGGAGATTTAACAGGAGCTGTAAGCAGTGTTTCTGGCGACAAGCTTCGAGAGGTTCCTACGCCAAATGTAGTGCAGGCACTTCAAGGACGTTCTTCTGGTGTATATGTGCAACAAAGTGCTGTTCCTGGTCAAGCAGGTTCAATTAGAATTAGAGGGAATAATTCTCTAAACTTTGGCGGTAATCCAATATTTGTAATTGACGGTTTGATTACCGATGGCAATTTTGAAAACATTAATACTGACGATATTGCGAGTATGGAAATCCTTAAAGATGCTTCTGCTACCGCATTATATGGTTCAAGAGCGGCTAATGGAGTAATCGTAATTACAACAAAAAAAGGTTCAAGAACAGGAGAAGCAAAAATTCAGTATGATAGCTGGACTGGTGTATCTGAATTTGCAAGAACTATCCCGTTGATGAATGGCCAGCAGTTATTTGACCTAAGGGTTGACGCTTATGCAAATCGTTATATGGATGAGCATCCAGGAGCTGATCGTGCTGCTTATATCAATCAAATTAAGTCAGATGGTTCGACTGTATTTGCGCCTTATGAATTGGAATCTTACAGAGCTGGTAAAAGTTACAATTGGTTAGATCAGGTAACGCGTTCGGGCTTTCAAACCAACCACAATTTAAGTTTTAGTGGAGGAGGAGAAAAAGGAACTTATTTTGTAAGTTTTAACTATGTTAACCAAGAAGGACTTCTTAAAAACTCTGATTTTAAAAGATATAACGGGAAAATTAACCTTACTCAGGATTTAAAATCATGGTTACAGTTTGGTACTAATACTACTTTTTCAAGAAGTGAGACTAATTATCAGGAAGGAAGTGCTTTTGGCGTGGCATTGGGAGCAAATCCATTATTGCCTATAGATCCTAAGGCTACTTATCTTAGATATGGTGAAGTATTTGACCAAAATCTTTATAATCCGATAAAAAGTCTTGATATCATAAATTCAAGTGCTCGTAATAGACTTACAAGTAGTAATTTTTTAAGTTTAAAACCAGTAAAGGGACTTGATATCAGAACTACTCTTTCTGTAGACGTTACAGATCAGGCAAATTTCGATTATGTGCCAAGTTATACAGGACAATCGCTTAGAAATTCTATGAATGGAGAAGCACATCATTACAGATATTCACAATTGAATTATCAATGGGATAATACAGCAACTTACAGTAGAGTTTTTGCTGCAAAGCATGACGTAAGCTTAATGGGAGGATTCTCTGTAATGAGTAATTCAGGTAATAGTACAGATGTAAGAGCTCGCGGATTCGTTAGTGATGATTTGACGTATATGGCATTATCTGGAGCATATCAAAAAGATAACGCACAGTTAGGCTCTAATTTTACAGATTATTCAAACCAATCGTATTTCGCTAGATTAAACTATACTTTTGACGGTAAATATAATATTACAGGTACAATAAGAAGAGATGGTTCTTCTAAATTTGGTCCTAATAATAAATGGGGAACCTTTCCTTCGATAGCAGGAAGTTGGGATATTGCTAAAGAAAATTTCCTTCAAGGATTCGAAAAATTAAATCAACTTAAGTTTCGCGTAGGTTATGGTACAGTAGGTAACCAAAATGTAGATGCTTACAGATATTTTGCTTTATACAATGCACAAGTTAGTAATAACTCTGGGACTTACGTATCAGATAATTACATCGATAATTTTGATTTAAGATGGGAAAAGCAAAAACAATTTAATATTGGACTAGATGCTGGTTTCTTCCAAAACAGATTGACTGCAAGCGCTAACTATTTCCACATCAATAATGACGATCTTTTAATGTTGCGTAACATGCCAGTTTCGTCAGGATATAAATACAAGCTGGATAATATTGGTGCAACAACTAATGAAGGTATAGAATTAGAACTTAGCGGAGATATCATTAAAAACAAAGATTTTAAATGGAATGTTTCTGCCAATATATCATCGGCAAAAAATAAGGTTACAAAACTTTATGGAGATGCTACAGAGATATACAATTTGGGCGGTTATAGTAATAACGAGATCCAACGTACAGGAAACTTTTTCTTAGGCCAATCAGTAAATACAGTTTATGTATTTCAATATGATGGTATAGCGCAACAAGGAGAAGACCTTAGCAAGGTAAATTACGGAAGCCGAACTGTTCAGCCTGGAGATATTAAAATTAAAGATCGTAATGGCGATGGCGTAATAAACGATAAAGACAGATATGTGGTTGGCGATTTGAATCCGGATTACTATGGTGGTTTTTCTACAGATGTTAACTATAAAGGTTTTGGATTAAATGCTGTATTTGCTTATTCTATAGGAGGTAAAAGACCAAGTGGAACTTACGAAAGCTATATGAACTCAGGAGGAATGAGTGCAGCACATACAGATCTTTTGGATCGTTGGACTCCTACTAACACTAATACAGATGTGCCAAGAGCTTATTATGGAGGAGGAAGATATACATTAGGCGAAACAGATAAAGCAATTCAAGACGCTTCATTCCTAAGATTAAATGCACTTACATTATCATATACATTACAAAACAAAGTGGCAGAAAGTGTTTTTCTTAGAAATGCAAGATTTTATCTAACAGGATCTAATTTATTTATCATTACTAAGTATAAAGGCTATGATCCTGAAGGAGGAGATTCTTATCCAATGTCTAGAATGATAGTTATGGGATTAAATGTAACTCTTTAATCAAATTAATTTTAAAAATTATTTTTATGAAAGCAAAAATTATAGCCTTTATGGCTCTAGCTATATTATCAGGATCCTGCTCTTCAGATTTTTTGGATGAAGAGCCTAAAAGTTCACTTACTGCTGCCCAAGCTTATGGAAGTTTAGGAAAAATAGAACCTGTTCTTTTAGGAGCTATTACGAATTGGAGAAATATGCAAAAAGATCGTGCGGGTCTTTATACTTCTCTTGGAACAGACGAAGCGCAACAAGGAGCTTTGCAAGTAACAGGAGATGCAAACCAAGCAGGACTTGATTTATACAATGGCTTTTTAAGCCAAGAAAATCAGGCAATTGGACAATTGTGGAATGATAGATGGCCAGTAATTGAAGTAGCCGCACAATCTATTAGAGCATTAGGAACCAATACAGAAGATGATAGCGCAAAACGCGATCTTTTAATGGGTGAAGCTAGTTTTTTAAGAGCTACATTAATGTTTGAGCTTACACAATATTGGGGAGAAATACCAATTAACGATAAAGCAAAATCGGCAGAATTTGGTTTAAAACGCCAGCCTTTAGATTTGGTATATTCTTATATCGTTGCCGATCTGGAAAGAGCAGTCGAAAAACTTCCTGTAACACAAAGCAATCCTGCATTTCCTGCAAAAGGGGTGGCGCAAGCACTTTTAGGAAAAGTGTATCTATATGCTCCTCAAGCGTCAGGATACCGCGATTATGCCAAAGCAAAACAATGGTTTGAAGAAGTTATTAAATCTGGAAAATACAGTTTATTGCCTAATTATGCAGATGTTTTTAGCCCAGATCATGCTAATTCTCCAGAATCTTTATACGAATGGCAGTATAATAATAACTGGCCAGATAACAACCAGATACAATGGCAAACAGGCTCAAGAGTTTTAGCAAATATAGACCAATATGCTTATTTTGGAGGTTATGACCTTATACTTCCTACTCAATATTGCTATAAAGATAAAACTGATGGAGGATTATGGGAAGCAGGTGATGTGCGTAAAGCGGCAAGTATTCGTTATGACTTTACTTATAAAGGAGTTACTCCAACACTTCCAGCTGGTTTTGGTGGAGATGAGTTAGATCCGCACATTAAAAAATATGAAGATATTCGTGTAGATGGAAAACAATCATTTTGGAATTCAGGAAAAAACAAACCTTATATTAGATACTCTGACGTATTGCTTAGCTACGCAGAATGTTTAAATGAATTAGGAAACACGACAGAAGCCGAAGGATATGTAAATCAAGTTCGTACAAGAGCTTTTGGAGGAACATTGCCTGATGCAATGAAGTGGAGTGGACTTTCTCAAACGCAATTTAGAGTTCAAATTTTGGACGAACGTATGCGTGAATTAGCTTTTGAAGGTTGGAGAAGAATGGATCTTATTCGTACAGGAAAATTGGTAGAATTAGTAGGTGCTCGCAACAAATGGGCTAAACAAAACGGTACAATTGCTGAATTTCACAACCGTTATCCTATTCCGATTGGAGAGATCAAGCTTAATGATGAAATTGGTCCAGAGGATCAAAATCCTGGTTATTAATATCTAAAAAAACTTTAAATAGTAATTTTTTATTTTTTGGTCATGTGATTTGGTTAATATCACAGTTTTGATTTGTAATGCCATTTTGGGTATAGGTGTAGTAACAGTAGTGAGCTTTTCTGTTAGAAACTGAGCCCAAAATGGCATTCCTATTTTAATAAATTACAATTTTATAATCATTCAAATAACAATGAAATTCTATACTATTCAGTTTTATCTCTATTTATTTGTTTTAAACGCCTTATCGTTAAATTTTTATGCTCAAAATAGAGTAAGCTTAAATTCTTCTGATATTGCTTGGAAAGTAAAACCCCAAGCAGAAATTGGAAAAGACAGTCTTAAAATATTTACTCCAAATTATTCAGATGCCAATTGGGTAAAAGCAGTTGTTCCGGGAACTGTCTTTAATTCCTATGTACTAAGCGGATTAGAAAAAGATCCAAATTTCGGCGATAATATTTATCAAGTCGACAAAGCAAAATATGACCGCAGTTTTTGGTATCGAACAGAATTTACGATTCCCGAAAACTTCACTAAAGAAATTGTCTGGCTTAATTTTGAAGGAATAAATCGCGAAGGAGAAATTTACCTTAACGGAAAAAAAATCGCAGTTTTAAGCGGTATGATGCAGCGAGGAAAATTTGATATTACAAAATTGGTGCATCGTAAAGCAAAAAACGTTTTAAACATTCTGGTAAGCATTCCTAAACAGCCTTTAAACAATTACGGAAGCCCAACTTATATTTCTAGCGCTGGCTGGGACTGGATGCCATATGTTCCAGGATTAAATTCAGGTATTACAGATGATGTTTTCTTAAGCAACACCGATAAAGTAATTATTGCAGATCCTTGGGTTCATACCAGTTTGCCAACAAATGCCCGTGCTGACCTTGAAATAAAAGTAGATCTTAAAAATTCATCAGCACAAAATCAAGAAGGTGTTCTTACCGGAGTTATTATGCCAGGAAATATCACTTTCTCCAAAAAAATAAGTCTCGATGCCGATGGAATTACAAATGTAAAATTAACCAAAGAACAGTTTCCAGAACTTTCCATTCAAAATCCGAAATTATGGTGGCCAAACGGTTACGGAGATCCTAATTTATACACTTGTCAGTTTACGTTTAAAATTGGAAATGTAGTTTCAGATAGCCAGAAAATAACTTTTGGTATCAAAAAATATACTTATGATACAGAAGGTGGCGTGCTCCATATTTCCATTAACGGAAAACGTGTTTTCTTGAAAGGAGGAAACTGGGGAATGAGCGAATACATGCTGAGATGCAGAGGCGAAGAATACGACTTGAAAGTCAAACTTCATAAAGAAATGAATTACAATATCATTCGCAACTGGTTAGGATCTACTACAGACGACGAATTTTATCAAGCCTGCGATAAATACGGTATAATGGTTTGGGATGATTTCTGGCTGAATGCCAATCCAAAT
>NZ_DHEI01000010.1:3438-6628 GCF_002399805.1 Flavobacterium sp. UBA4854 | reverse complement strand
GATCGTTATTATCAGCCATGCTCCAATACAGGAAATTTAAGCGGAAGCGGACTTTGGGGAAATAAAGATCCGAGATTCTATTTTACAAAATATCCAGAACCTTATGCCGGAACAGGCGACGGACCAAGCTGGGGTTTAAGATCTGAAATTGGAACAGCCGTTTTTCCTAATATAGAAAGCTTCAAGAAATTTATTCCGGAAAAAGACTGGTGGCCAAGAAACGATATGTGGGACAAGCACTTCTTTGGACAAAAAGCATTTAATGCAACTCCAGATAATTATGATAAAAGCATAAACGAACGCTATGGAAAACCTAATAATTTGGAAGAATATACAAGAAAAGCCCAATTATTAAATATTGAAACTAACAAAGCCATGTACGAAGGATGGTTAGACCATATGTGGGAAGACGCTTCGGGAATTATGATCTGGATGAGCCAGTCGTCTTATCCAAGTATGGTGTGGCAGACTTACGATTATTATTATGATTTAACGGGAGCCTATTGGGGCGTAAAATCGGCTTGTGAACCTATGCACATTCAGTGGAGTCCTGTTAACAATTCGGTTAAAGTAATTAATACCACAGGAACCGATTATAAAAATCTAAAGGCAGAAGCTTTTGTCTACAATTTAGATGGAAAACCAGTGACGAAATTCCAACAAAATGCCGTTGTAGATTCTTATTCAAATACAGCAACAGAAAGCTTTGTGATTCCGTTTTACTCGAATCAGAAAGATTTGGCTTTTCAAAAGAATGTTACAGCATCTTCTACAGATGGAGGAAATGTAAAAGACATTGCTGACGGTGATTCTAATACCAGATGGGCAAGTAATTCAACAGACAATGAATGGATTTACGTAGATCTTGAAAACGAATACGTGATCAATCGCGTAACTCTAAATTGGGAAAATGCTTTCGGGAAAGAATATAAAATTCAGATAAGTTCAGATGCAAAAAACTGGACCGATGCAAGTGTAATAAAAGACGGAAAACAAGGACTTCAAAATATAGCATTTGATGAGGTAAAAGGGCGTTATGTTCGAATGTTAGGCATAAAACGAGGTTCTGGATGGGGCTATTCTTTATACGATTTTCAGGTTTTTGGAGCAGAAAATAGTACAGATACTTCAGATTTAAGTCCAGTGCATTTTATTCGCTTAAAGCTAAAAGATGCTCAGAATAAGTTAATCAGTGAAAATTTTTATTGGAGAGGAACCAATATGAAAGATTTTACAGCATTGAACAATCTGCCAAAAGCAAACGTAAATGTAACTTCGAAAGTGGTAAAACAAAATGGAAAATATGTGGTAAAAGCAAAAGTTTCCAGTACATCAGGAATTGCTTTTGGAATTCAGATGCAGGTTTTAAATGATAAATCAGGAACTCAGATATTACCCGCAATTGCAAGCGACAGCTATTTCACTTTGTTAAAAGGAGAAAGCAAAGAAGTTATAATAGAATTTGATGAATCAGCTTTAAAAAATGGAGAAAAGCCAGTTGTAAAAGCGATTCCATACAATAAATAAGAGTTCTATTTCTACAAGGTTTCTAAAAACCTTGTAGAAATTTTTTAAAGTTTTTTTAATACAAATTAGGGCAGATTAAAAATTATTATAATTTCTTTAATCTGTGGCAAAAGAATAAAACTATGAATATGAAAATAATCAAACGGTTTCTTTTTGTACTACTGCCATTTCTAGGTTATTCGCAAAATAATCAGCTAGAACTATGGTACACAAAACCAGCTTCTCAATGGGAAGAAACATTGCCTTTAGGAAATGGGCGTTTAGGAATTATGCCTGATGGCGGAATTGAAACGGAGAAATTAGTCCTAAATGATATAACACTTTGGAGCGGATCTTCGCAAGACGCAAATAATTATAAAGCCTATACTTTTTTGCCGCAAATAAGAGAATTATTATTGGCCAATAAAAACAGTGAAGCCGAACAACTTATCAATCAAAATTTTGTCTGCACAGGCCCTGGTTCAGGAAGCGGTGACGGTGCCAATGTACAATTTGGATGCTATCAAGTTTTGGCAGACATGACATTAAAATTTGATTATAAAACCAAATCTCAACCTGTAAATTACACCAGAAATCTGAATATTCGAACCGCTCTTGCTTCAACTCAATTTGCGATTGACGGAGTAACGTATAAACGGGAATATTTTGCAGGTTTTGGCGATGATGCTCTTTTTATGAAATTGACTTCAAGCAAAAAAGGAAAATTGAATTTCACAGTTCAGTTGAATAGGCCAGAACATTTTAAAACCGAAAACGGAAATGACAATTCTCTTGTAATGACAGGACAATTGAACAATGGAATTGACGGAAAAGGGATGAAATATAAAGCCAAAGTAAAAGCTAAAATTACAGATGGAAACGCTTTTTATGCCAATAATACCATTGAAGTAAAAAATGCAACTGAAGTAATTCTTTACATTTCAGCAGGAACAGATTTTAAAGATAAAAGTTTTGAGTCTTCTGTAGATAAAATTTTGGATGTAGCGATGCAGAAAAAATACGACGATCAGAAGAAAATACATATTCAAAATTATCAGAAACTGTTCAATCGTGTGGCTTTAAATTTTGGAAAACCAGTTCAAAAAACATTGCCTACAAATGAACGTTTAGATGCGTTTTTAAAAGAACCAGATTCAGATACTGAGCTTCCCGTTTTGTTTTACCAATACGGACGTTATTTAAGCATTAGCAGTACAAGAGTCGGATTGCTGCCTCCAAATTTGCAAGGTTTATGGGCGCATCAGGTTCAAACTCCGTGGAATGGCGATTATCATCTTGACGTAAATGTTCAGATGAATCATTGGGCATTAGAAACAGGAAATCTATCTGAATTGAATCTTCCGCTAAAAGATTTGGTAAAAGGAATGGTTCCTTACGGAGAAAAAACGGCAAAAGCCTATTACAATGCTGATGGATGGGTGGCACATGTAATCACGAATGTCTGGGGATTTACAGAACCAGGAGAAAGTGCTTCTTGGGGAATTGCAAAAGCAGGATCAGGCTGGCTTTGCAACAATTTATGGAATCATTATTTGTATACCAAAGATCAAAATTATCTAGCAGAAATTTATCCGATAATCAAAGGAGCAGCTCAGTTTTACAACAGCATGTTGGTAAAAGATCCAGAAACAGGTTGGTTAGTAACTTCGCCATCAGTATCGCC
>NZ_DHEI01000010.1:0-3205 GCF_002399805.1 Flavobacterium sp. UBA4854 | reverse complement strand
GATTCTGAATTGCGAAATGATTTGGAAAAAAGACTGAAATTATTACCGCCTTCAGGAGTTATTGGTCCAGACGGAAGAATTCAGGAATGGCTGAAACCTTATAAAGAACCTGATCCGCAACATCGTCACGTTTCTCATTTGTACGGATTATATCCAGCCTCTTTAATAACCCCAGAAAGCACTCCAGATTTAGCAGAAGCAGCAAAGAAAACTTTAGAAGTTAGAGGAGACGACGGCCCAAGTTGGTCAATTGCTTATAAAATGCTTTTCTGGTCTAGATTAAAAGACGGAAACAGAGCTTATAAATTATTGAAAACTATTTTAAGGCCAACTCTTGCAACAAATATCAATTACGGAGCCGGAGGAGGAGTTTATCCGAATCTGCTTTCTGCTGGCCCGCCTTTTCAAATTGACGGAAATTTTGGAGCTACAGCAGGAATTGGAGAAATGCTAATACAAAGCCATGCAGGATTTATCGAATTATTGCCAGCAATGCCAGACGCTTGGCTAAAAGAAGGCGAAGTAAAAGGACTTAAAGCAGAAGGAAATTTTACCATAAATATGAAATGGAAAAATGGTAAAATAATACAATACGAAATACTGTCGCCATCACCTGAAAAAGTAAAAATCAAAGTGAATGGAGAATTAAAAGAAACCACCTCTTCTAAATTGTAGTTAATAACAACCCTAATCCTGCAAGGTCTTTTCTGAGTTTGCAGGATTAATTTTTTAAAACAAAATTTTTATCATGATTTTAAAAAACATAATAATCATAGGCAGTTTATTCGCTTCTGTGATAGCAAGTGCGCAGAATTCAGAAAGAATTGCTTCACATGTTAATCCTTTTATTGGAACAGGAGCTGCAGATGGATCGCCTTTGTCAGGAAATAATTTTCCTGGAGCCACAGTTCCTTTTGGAATGGTGCAGCTTAGTCCAGATACGCGCAGCACACCAGATTGGAGTGTAGCCTGCGGTTATAATTACAATGACACCACAATTGCAGGCTTTAGCCACACTCATTTAAGCGGAACAGGTGTAGCCGAATTATTTGATGTAATGCTGATGCCTTTTAGCGGTGCAATTGTGAAAGAAGCTGAAGGAGAAAATGCCTATCAGTCGAAATTCTCTCATAAAAATGAAACAGCAAAACCTGGTTATTATAGTGTTCAATTATTAGATTATCAGGTAAAAGCAGAATTAACGGCAACAACACGAGCAGGTTTTCATAAATACAGTTTTCCTAAAAATAAAGAAGCCCATATTATCATCGATTTAGATCATTCGATGAAAAAATCAGATTGGAACACGCGAATTATTGCCTCTCAAATAGCATTTCCAAATGATCATACAGTTGAAGGATATCGCATTATAACAGGTTGGGCGCCTATGCGAAGAGTATATTTTCATGCAGAGTTTTCACAACCTATAATTCGTAATCATGTTAAAGACGGCGGAAATAGTTATGATAATGCCAGAATAGTAAACGGAAATGCCATAAGAGCCATATTAGATTTTGATATTTCAAAACAGCAGGAAATTTTGGTAAAAGTGGGAATCTCTGCAACAAGTATAGAAAATGCAAGATTGAATGTACAGTCTGAAATTCCTGCTTGGGACTTTGAAAAAACGGTAAAAGAAGCAGATGCCGTTTGGGAAAAAGAACTCGGTAAAATAAAAATTGATGGCACAGACGAGCAAAAACAGATTTTCTACACTGCTTTGTATCACACTTACATTCAGCCAAATACTTTGTCGGATGTAAATGGCGATTATCCTTCGGCAGATTTTACGGTTAAAAATGCTTCAAAACCTTATTATTCTACCTTTTCTTTGTGGGACACGTATCGTGCAGCGCATCCGTTATATACTTTAATTCAGCCAGAACGTTCAGCCGATTTTGTAAACAGCATGTTGGCGTATTATAAAGCTTTTGGCTATTTACCAATTTGGCAACTATGGGGGCAGGAAAATTATTGTATGATAGGCAACCATGCCATTCCGGTTATTGTTGATGCAGTAATGAAGAATTTACCAGGAATTGATCCCGATTTGGCTTACGAGGCTATTAAGAACTCAGCAATGCGCGAACACCCTGGATCTCCGTTTGGTATCTGGGAAAAGTTTGGATATATTCCAGAAAACTTAAAATCACAATCGGTTTCACTTACTTTAGAAATGGCTTACGATGATTGGTGTGTGGCTGAATTAGCAAAGAAATTAGTTAAAATAGAAGACTATAATCATTTTACAAAACGTTCTCAGTTTTATAGAAATCTATACGATAAAGAAATTGGTTTTTTTAGAGCTAAAGATGATAAAGGAAATTGGATTGGTCCATTTGATCCTTTAAAATATGGCGCTAATGGCGGTTATCCGTTTACAGAAGGAAATGGATGGCAATACTTTTGGTATGTTCCTCAGGATGTAAAAGGCTTAATTGGCTTAGTTGGAAATGATCAATTATTTACTAAAAAACTAGATACATTTTTTACCTTAGAAGATAAACCAGAAGAAGTAAATGATAATGCTTCAGGTTTTATTGGGCAATATGCTCACGGAAACGAACCAAGCCATCATATTGCGTATTTGTACAACTACGCAGGTCAGCCGTGGAAAACACAAAAATATACTGCTGATATCATGAAAAAGATGTACAATACTACTTCATCAGGTTATTCTGGAAATGACGATTGCGGTGAACTTTCGGCTTGGTATATTTTTAGCGCAATGGGATTTTATCCTGTAAATCCAGCAAACAGAATGTATGTTATTGGCTCTCCAATTTTGAAAGAAGCAATAATTGAATTGCAAGGCAGAAAAACGTTTAAGGTAACTGCCAAAAATGTATCAGATCAAAACGTTTACATTCAGAGCGCAAAACTAAATGGTAAGACTTACACTAAAACCTTTATTAAGCAGTCAGATTTGGATTCAGGAGGAACTTTAGAATTTGTTATGGGATCAAAACCTAATAAAAAATGGGGAATAAGAACAGAAGATAGACCTGCAAATTAAATTTTCCTATTTTTTATATATTAGAAAAAATAAAAGGTTTGATGAAATGAATCATCAAACCTTTTTCTTCAAAAAACTGTTTTTATATTAACCTATAAAAACTGATTCTTCATTTTTCAGAAGAGATAAATGTATCGTAACCCCTGAATGGCTTTTTTCTTCTGCCAGAACACTATTAAAAGTTTGTTC
>NZ_DHEI01000026.1:11789-22732 GCF_002399805.1 Flavobacterium sp. UBA4854 | reverse complement strand
CTTAAAGCTTTTAAAATTGGAGCCGAGATTCCTAATGTTGAGAATGGTTTAGACATGTTCTTTAATTTGTTTAAAGTTTCAGGTTTCAAGTTACACCAAAAACTTAATAAGTTGAAAGGAGAAATCACATTTACTTTGAAATGCTATTTCTCCTTTTATAAATTATGATACTATTTTAGATTCCAATAACTTGAAACATGAAACCTGAAACAATTTAACTTTTAAATTGATCAATCTGGCTCATTCATGATTTTCTCACGATACTTTTTACCAATTAATAAAGTTAATCTTTGCTTGTAATCGTCAACCAGCCATTCTCGGTAG
Source organism: Flavobacterium sp. UBA4854 (assembly GCF_002399805.1). Classification (NCBI taxonomy): domain Bacteria; kingdom Pseudomonadati; phylum Bacteroidota; class Flavobacteriia; order Flavobacteriales; family Flavobacteriaceae; genus Flavobacterium; species Flavobacterium sp. UBA4854. The sequence continues at coordinate 22,408 of NZ_DHEI01000026.1, read as the reverse complement.
TTTTTACTACATTGGCTTAAACATTTAGAATAACGTTTGATACGATCTTCAATATCATCTTCTAATTCTTTAGCTAACATTTTTGCTTCTTGAAGCGTTTCAGTATTGTCTACACACATTGCAGCATGCTGATCTAGAGATTTGTCTAAAACAACTTTAGAACGAAGATTTTGTTTAATAATTAATTTATGCTCTTCATCTACATCAAAATTAACTTCGGCAGTTTTACTAAATTTTGCTCGTAATTCTGGCGGCATGCTGTATTTAAAGAACAATTCAATTTCGTGATCATCACGCAAGTTTTCAAGATAAAATTCTGGTGATTTAAAAATATGCTGCCAATTAACAGGATCGCTCCATAAACCAAAACGTGCGGCATTGTTTCCTAAATCGATAACTGTAAATTCATCTTTTCCAGGTAATTTACGAGAACCACGGCCAATCATTTGGAAATATAATGTCAACGATTTTGTTGCTCTGTTCAAAATAATTGTTTCTACGGTTGGCTCATCAAAACCAGTTGTCAAGATTCCTACAGAAGTTAAAATTGCATCGGGAGTCTTTTTAAACCATTGTAAAATGTCTTTACGTTCTTCAGAACTACTAGTGTTATCTAAGTGTCTGATGTCGTAACCTGCTTCTCTAAACGTTTCATATACATATAAAGAAGTATGAATACCATTATTGAAAATCAACGTTTTCTTTCCTAAAGAACGTTCTGTATATGCATGAAGCAGTTTTTCCTGCATTAAAGTATTGGTGTATAAATCGTCTGAAGATTTTACTGTATAATCTCCATTGATACCAACTTTTAACGAAGTCAAACCAACATCGTAGCTATAAGTTGTAGCTTTTGCCAAGAAACCTTTTTCAATCAATGAACCGATAGTATCACCAACGATAAGTTCGTTGTAGCTTTGGTGCATTGGTAATTTTATATTAGAACTCAAAGGTGTTGCAGTTACTCCAAGAATAAAAGCATTTTTAAATGAGTTTAATAATTTTCTAAATGAGTTGTAATGTGCCTCATCAATAATAACTAAACCGATATTGTCTAAATGAAGTTTTTCATCATTAATACGGTTTTTCAAAGTTTCAACCATCGCCACAAAACAAGAAAAATCATTCTGATCAGGCAATTCTTTTACTTTACTATTAATTATTTTGTTTGTAACACCAAAACCAGTTAACATTTTTGAAGTTTGTTTACAAAGTTCGATACGGTGCGTTAAAACAACCACTTTTTTATCGTTATGAGATAAATAGCGGCGAACGATTTCAGAAAATATTACTGTTTTTCCTCCTCCTGTTGGAAGCTGATACAGTAAGTGGTGTTTTGGAGGAGCATTGTCTAAACGGTCAAAAATGGCGTCAATATCGCCCTTTTGGTATGCATACAGTTCTTTTTTCTCTTCTCTTTGTATTTCTAAAGTGTTTTGAGACATTGTTTATTTTTGGATTTTTGCAAAAATACACCGAAAAAACAGTTATTCATCTTCTTTTAACTTAAAATAAATGTTTTTTTTAAATAAAGATTTTTTATGAGAAACGGTTTTAGTAGTCGATTTTTTCCAAAATTGCCTCAAAATCGTACTTATTTTTCCATTTTTGCTCTACAGTTTCGTTATGAATAGCATTAATTCGTAATTTAAAATCGTTAAAAATTCCGTTTGAAACAATAAAATTTGTTGCTTGCTCAAAAGAATTTAAGATGCTTTTGTAAAACAATTCCTGCTTGATGAAATTTTGAGAAGAAAACGTTTGTGCAATTTCAATATTATAAAGCATAATATCGGCAACAACATATGAATCTACACCTAGCATCATAAAATGCTTAATCAATTTTTGCGCAACCGATCTTCGCATCTTGGCTTTCGGACGCCATTTTGCTCCAGGTTTTTTAATTGGAAAATATTCGTGTGAGATTTTGACCTTTGCATCCTGAAGTAATTTGTCTTCTTTTGGATTAAAAACAAAATCATAATACACTTTTACAGGAGCAAATTTCTCATACAATTCTATCAATTGTTCTTCTAATTGCTCTTTGGTTAATTCGCCTAAATATTTTTTTAAATCTCTTTTGCTCATTCTCAAAACTTAAGATTACAAAAGTAAATTACTTTCTTTATAAATACCTCAAAAACCAACGATAATACTTAATTTTGCGCCTATTAAACTTAAAAATTACATACATGCTCAAGATTTTCAAAGTTACTGCCATTTTAGAGGGAATCTCTTATTTAGTGTTATTTGCTAATATGTTGATTATCAAAAATAATAATCCTGAACTTTATCATACATTATTGCGTCCGTTAGGAATGACACATGGTGTTTTATTTATCGGATATATTGTTTTAGCATTTTTATTAAAAAAATCAATGAATTGGGATTTAAAAACATTTGCAATCATTCTAATCGCTTCTCTTATTCCGTTTGGAACTTTTTATATTGAGAAAAAATATTTAGAAACTAAAGCAAATGCATAAGCTTTTGGAGAAAATATTTAATTTTTTATACCCTGTTTTCAGAGATTGGGGAATGAGCCGCAATGTTGCGTCTTATACAAGCCTAATCTTTAATATCGCTATTTTAATAGCATTGGCATACGTTATATATTATGTTGCCAAATTTATTTTAGTCACTTTGACTGCCGTTTTCGCTCAGCGAACTAAGACGAAATTTGACGATTATTTAATTCAAAATAAAACCACTAGATATACGGCTTATTTAATTCCGTTTTTCTTTATCTACAAAGCAGTTCCTGTTATTTTAGATAAATACGAATATTGGGAATCGATGTTCGGAAAAATTGTTGGAGTTTATATTGTATTGTTAGGATTATGGATCGTTAGAACTGTTTTTAATTCGTTACGAGATTATTTAAAACAAAAACCAGAATACAGCGACAAACCAATTGACAGCTTTGTTCAGGTTATTATGATTGTGCTTTGGATTTTTGGAGTTGCCATGATTATTTCGACTTTATTCGGAATCAAAAAAGGCGAATTGCTAACGATCTTAGGAACACTTTCGGCCATTATCATCTTAATTTTTAGAGATACAATCCTTGGTTTTGTTTCCAGTGTTCAGGTTGCTATAAACGATATGGTTCGCATTGGCGACTGGATTACGATGGATAAATTTGGTGCCGATGGAGATGTAATCGAAATCAACTTGACAACGGTAAAAGTTCGAAATTTCGATAATACCATTACCACAATTCCGACTTATGCTTTAAGTTCAGATTCATTTCAGAATTGGCGCGGAATGCAGAAATCTGATGGAAGACGTATCAAAAGACATGTTTTAATAAAGAGCAGTACAATTCGTTTTTTAAACGATGAAGATTTGCATCAATTGCGAAAAGTGCAGCTGATTACTTCTTACATTGACAGCCGTCAAGCCGAAATTGACAAGTATAATGATCTTAGAGGAATTGATAAAACGCTTTCTCTAAATGGTCGAAATATGACCAATTTAGGGTTGTTTAGAAAATACATTATGCAATATTTACACGATCATCCAGGATTGAATAAAAATATGCATATTATGTGCCGACAGCTGCAATCAACAGCTCATGGAGTTCCGTTAGAAATTTATGTATTTTCAAGCGACAAACGCTGGGCAAATTATGAATATATCATGGCCGATATTTTTGATCATGTAATGGCTTCTGTGCAATATTTTGATCTTGAAATTTTTGAACTTCCTTCGAAAATTGGAAAATTAGAATAGAGTTTTTTTTAACCACAAAGAGCGATAAGAATTACGCAAGGTTCGCAAAGTTTTTACACAAAGCTTTGCGAACTTTGCATTTTTAGTAAGTCTAACTTATAAAAAAAACTTTGCGTGCTTTGTGGTAAAATACACAAAGTAATTCAAGTTTGGAATTTAAAATTTTATAATATTTACTTCTCCTCGATCTTCTCAAAAAGAAACTCAGGATTATTATATTCAATTGGAACTTCTGGAACATAACATGGCAGATTAAAATAAGTTCCAATCACTCCTTTTCCTAAATAAAGTTTATTTTCTTTCTTTAAAAGTGCTAAAGGGACTCTTTTCCATGCACCGCCAAAAGAAATATAGTGATAGTCTCCTCTAAGAGTATCCCCTCTTAAATCTCCTCGTACATCGCCAGAATCTTTTCCGGTTCCATAATGCGAAATTTCGTAACGGCCATAAAAACGTTTGTCATTTATATGAATATCAAAAACGGCCGTGTCTTTGTTATTTACAGCACGATATAATTGATGGTTGTATTTTTCTTTGTCTTCTTTAGAATTGCAAGAAGCTAATAATAAGCAGAGAAACAGAAATAATCGCATAATTTATTTTTAGAAAAACAAAAATAGGTTTTTACTATGGGATTATTTCTTTAACTTTAAGAAAAACTTAAAACAAAACCCCATGGAAGATAGAGACACTTTTTTAAAAGAATTCAGAGGCGAAACTTTAGGAACCGTAAGTGCTCAATCTTCAGCAGATGAGATCTTTCAAAACCAAACGATCAGGCCGATTTTAAAGCTTCAAAACGATTTATTTATAGCTGTTTTTTTGAATTACGTAAACAAGAATAAACCTGATTTTTATTCTTACTCAGTTGAAAAGAAACTCCAAACAATCGAAAACTCTATTCAAAAAGACATTAAATTCAGAAATTCTTTAAAAGGAATCGTAATGGCGCTTTTTACGGTTGATGAATACAATACTTATATCCAAAATTCTTCTGATTTGAATAAACGAATGATGAATTTATTAATTGACCGATTGAAAAATCAAGTTCAACTTTTTGAAGTGGAATCTGATTCTAAGTGATTTTAATGGAAATAGAAATTCTTCAAGATAAAAAACGAAGTTTATACGTTTATAAAAATAATGAATTGTTATTTTATTCTAAGGTAAAATCCAACTGGACAAACAAGGTTACAGAAATTTACAATCATGATGATATTTTGCTTTTAGAGGTGAAATATAAAATGACTCTAATAAAATCTTTTTATAAGATTTTATTTCAAAATGAATTGGTTAAGGAGGAAATAGTAGAAATAACAGACACGAGAATAGTTTTTGATACTGACAAAAGATTATATACAAAACAAGATTATTTTATCGCTATAGACGGAAATTTTTCCTACTATTTTAAAGAAACTAGAATTTCTCAATTAAAACAGAAAAGTTGGGTTTCAAATCCAAAGATATTTTTAAGTATAAATGATGAAAACCTAGAATTTTTAAATCTAGTACTCTTTCATATTTTAGCAACAGAAGCAGGACATAGTTCTGATTAAAACAATTTAAAATTTTAGAGTAAATCAATGTTCAATCAATTCCGAAACAAATTCCCTTTAACTGATGAAAAATGGAACGAATACATCGGTTATTTCAATCAAATTGAAGTTCCTGCAAAAACTACTCTTTTAGAAGAAGGTGAAGTTTCAAAAAAGCTTTATATCATCGAAAAAGGCTGTATTCGGGTTTGGTTTAACAATAACGGAAAAGATCTTACTACACAATTCTTTTTTGAAAATGAGAGCGTTGCTTCTATCGAAAGTTTTATGAAGAAACTTCCAAGTCCGACAAACATAGAAACGATTGAGCCTTCGGTTTTGTGGTGGATTCATAAAAATGATCTGGATAAAATTCTCGAAGAAATCAAAGAAATACCAGCATTGAGAGATAGTCTCATTAATAAGCTTTTTGAGCGTACTTTTGATTATATGAAGTATTTTGTTTCGTTTATAAAAGATTCCCCTGGAGAGCGTTATGTTAATTTAATTCAACAAAGACCTCAAATTATATTGCGAGTTCCTCAACATTATATTGCTTCTTATTTAGGAATAACTACTGTACATTTAAGCAGATTAAAAAGTAAATTAGTAAATAAAAATAATTGACATTTTAATATAAGCCAAACTTAAACTAGCTTATATAACTTATATGGTTTAAGGAGAAATTTGATAACAAATGTTATCGTCTCCCCATAAACGGCTCTGTAATTTTGCTTCATAAAATTTAATAATTATGAAAGCAGCAGTAGTTTATAAAAAAGGCGAATTGCCAAAATATGCAGAATTTGAAGAACCAATTGCATCAAATGAAAATGAAGTTTTAGTTTCGGTAAAAGCCGTAGCCATCACAAATCTGGATAAAGGAATTGCAAGTGGAGACCATTATTCTTCAGAAAAAGAAAACCAAAATGGATTTATTGTTGGAAGTGACGCAATTGGAGTTCTCGAAAATGGAACAAGAGTTTATGCTCGCGGAATCTCAGGAACAATCGCCGAAAAAGCTTTAGTAGAGAAAAACCGAATGGTAGTTTTACCAAACGGAATTGATGATGCAACAGCCGCAGCGATGCCTAACGCAGTCGCAGGTTCGGCAATGGCACTTCGTTTTAGAGCAGCAATAAAACCTGGAGAAACAGTTTTAATAAATGGAGCCACTGGTTTTACGGGACAAATGGCTGTTCAAATTGCAAAACATTACGGAGCTAAAAGGATAATTGTTACAGGAAGAAATGAAAAAGCGCTTGAAAGCCTTTTAGAATTAGGTGTAGATGAAATTATATCCTTAAAGCAAAATGATGAATCTTTTATTTCTCAGCTAAGAGAAAACCATAAAAACACTCCAATTGATATTGTAATTGATTATTTATGGGGACATTCAGCAGAGCTTATTCTTTCAGTTTTAAAAGGAAACGGAAATTTTACGCATAAAACCCGATATGTTTCTGTAGGTTCTATGTCTGGAGATACCATTCAATTGTCTGCACAGATTTTGCGAAGCGTTGATCTTCAATTATCTGGTTCTGGATTAGGAAGTTGGACAAAAGAAGAAGTCAAATTGTTATTTTCTGAAATACTTCCTGAAATGTTTCTCTTGGCTTCAAAAAATATACTAAAAGTAAATATTGAAACTGTTCGTTTAGCAGATATTGAGAAAATGTGGAATGCAGAAGTTCCGGATGGAAAGCGCTTGGTTGTTCTTGTTTAAAGCTTCTAAGGTTCTGAGTTGCTACCCCGATAGCTATCGGGGCTAAGTTTTTTCAGACTCAGAACCTTAGCATCTTAGCAACTTAGTATCTTAGAATTTCAAGTAAAACTTCCTCAAATCTACTTTTAGGTAAAAACTGATCTTCTAATGCTTTTGTAAATGGAATTGGAGAATCTAAACTCGCTACACGTTTTACAGGAGCATCTAGATATTCGAAGCAATTTTCCATAATTAAAGCCGAAATATCACTTGCGATTCCTCCAAACAGTGTGTCTTCTTGAAAAATTATAGCTTTTCCTGTTTTTTTAACTGAAGCGAAAATTGTTTCTGTGTCTAAAGGCTGTAAAGTTCTTAAATCTATTAAATCGGCATCAATTTCTGGATGTTTCGCTAATGTGTCTAAAGCCCAATGAACTGTGGCTCCAAATGAAATAATCGTTACCGATTTTCCTTCTTTAACCAAAGCAGCTTTACCTAAAGGAATAGTATAATAGTCAGTTGGAACATCTTGATAAATACTTCTGTACAATAATTTATGTTCGAAGAATAAAACCGGATTTGGATCATTAATCGAAGTATTTAAAAGGCCTTTTGCATCGTATGGAAATGCTGGGTAAACTACTTTTAAACCTGGAGTTTTAGTAAACCAAGCTTCATTGGTTTGCGAATGGAATGGCCCAGCTTGAGTTCCGCCTCCGCAAGGCATTCTAACTACAACATCTGCTTTTTCGCCCCAGCGATAATGAGATTTTGCTAATAGATTCACAATCGGGTTAAATCCAGTAGAAACAAAATCGGCAAATTGCATTTCTATAATTGCTTTGTATCCGTTTATAGATAATCCCATTCCTGTTGAAATTACAGCACTTTCGCAAATTGGCGTGTTCCGTACACGGTCTTTTCCAAAAGCATCAACAAAACCTTCTGTAATTTTAAATGCTCCGCCGTATTCAGCAATGTCCTGTCCCATAATAACCAAGTTTTTATGGCGCCACATAGATTGCTCTAAACCATTACGGATAGCATCAATAAAACGAATATTTGTAGAATCAGAATTATGGGTATATTCTTCATATTGAAATGGTTTATAAATATCATCTAATTCTCCACTATAAGTTGGTTCAATTTCAGGTTCAGCATTTGCCATTGCCCAATTTTCATCAATTTCTTGCTTTATTTCAGTATGAAATTGTTCGTCTTGTTCAGCAGTTAGAATTCCAATTTCAGTCAAATATTTTCTGTAATTTGTAACAGGGTCTCTAAGTTCCCATTGATCCATTAAATCTTGAGGAACATATTTTGTCCCGCTTGCCTCTTCGTGTCCACGCATTCTAAAAGTCTTAAACTCCAATAAAATTGGACGCGGATTTTCCTGCATTTCTTTTTTAAGTTTAGACAATTTATTGTAGACTTCAATAATATTATTTCCGTCAACAATCCAGCTTTCAATTCCGTAGCCAATTCCTTTATCAGCAAGGTTTTCGCAAGCATATTGTTCGTTAGTTGGTGTCGAAAGTCCGTAACCGTTATTTTCTACAATAAACATTACCGGAAGTTTCCAAACAGCAGCAATATTCAATGCTTCATGAAAATCACCTTCGCTAGTTCCGCCTTCTCCAGTAAAAACAGCCGTAATTTTTTTATTGTCTTGAAGTTTATTTGCAAGTGCGATTCCGTCAGCAATTCCTAATTGCGGACCCAAATGCGAAATCATTCCTATAATGTTGTATTCTTGTGTTCCAAAATGGAAACTTCTGTCTCGCCCTTTTGTAAAACCATTTGCCTTTCCTTGCCATTGCGAAAACAAACGATGAAGCGGAACTTCTCTAGTTGTAAAAACACCAAGATTTCGGTGCATTGGAAGTATGTATTCTGACTGATCTAAAACAGCCGTTACACCAACAGCTATAGCTTCTTGCCCTATTCCAGAAAACCATTTAGAAACTTTTCCTTGACGAATCAAGATTAGCATCTTTTCTTCAATCAATCTAGGTTTTAATATTTTTTTATATAAATCTAATAATTCAGTGTCAGAAAGGTTTTGTCGGTAAAAAATCATGTAATTTTTTGTTTTTTAGTGTTTCAAATATAACAAATTGCATCAATTTTATTGGTTTTTAAAATTAATTTTAATCAGAAATCAGCTTTTAATGCCTGAGCTTAAGATTATTTTCTAAAATATTATCTACCTTTGTTAGCGAAAGGTGCTTATGACACCTTTTTTCTTTAAAATAAAAAATGTAAAGTATGCAAAACATTCCTAGTGTAGACTTACGTGATTTCCTTTCGGACGACCCGAAACGTAAACAAAAATTTGTAAATGAAATCGGCAGTGCATTTGAAAACATTGGCTTCGTAGCCTTAAAAGGTCATTTCCTTGATGATCAATTGGTAAACGAACTTTATGGTGAAATTAGAAACTTTTTCGCCTTGCCAATAGAAACTAAGCATAAATATGAAATTCCTGGAATCGGCGGACAGAGAGGTTATGTTTCTTTTGGAAAAGAGCATGCTAAAGGACGCAAAGAAGGAGATTTAAAAGAATTTTGGCACTTTGGCCAATACGTTGACAAAGATTCAAGATGGGCTTCAGAATACCCAGACAATGTTGAAGTTACCGAATTACCGCGTTTTAATGTAGTTGGTAAAGAAGCGTATCAAAAATTGGAGAAAACAGGTGTTTATGTTTTAAGAGCTTTGGCTTTACATTTAGGTCTGGATGAGTTTTATTTTGACAATTATGCAAAAGAAGGAAACTCAATTTTAAGACCAATCCACTATCCTCCTATTACTTCTGAGCCAGAAAATGCGATTCGCGCAGCTGCTCACGGCGATATCAACTTAATTACTTTGTTGATGGGAGCTCAGGGTAAAGGTTTACAAGTTCAAAATCATAATGGTGACTGGATTGATGCTATTGCTGAAGATGATGAATTAGTAATCAATGTTGGTGATATGCTGTCTCGACACACTAACAATAAATTAAAATCTACAATTCACCAAGTGGTAAATCCTCCAAGAGAATTGTGGGGAACTTCACGTTATTCAATTCCATTTTTTATGCACCCTGTTAGCGATATGCGCTTAGATTGTCTTGAAAATTGTATTGATGCTGAAAACCCAAAGAAATACGAAGATATTACTGCGGGCGAATTCTTATACGAACGTTTAGTAGAGCTAGGTTTAATCAAAAAATAGACTTACATAATTTTTAAAATTAAAATTCCAAATTCCGAGCTTTTCTTGGGGTTTGGAATTTAATTTTTAAATATCTTTATGCTTGGAATTTATTTTTAGAATAAAAAAAATATGGACTTAAAAGATCAATTAAAGAATCTATTTCCAGATCACGTAGAAACAAATGAACCTGAGCAAGTTGAAGAACAAGATCATGTTTTGTACGTTCAGAAAGAACCTATGATTTGTAAATTTGAAAAAAGAAAAGGAAAACCAACAACTATAATTGAAGGTTACGAAGGCTCAGATGAAGATTTTAAAATCTTAGCCAAAGAAATCAAAACCAAATTAAGCGTTGGCGGAACTTTTAAAGACGATTCGATTATAATTCAAGGCGATTACCGAGATAAAATAATGGCAATCCTTAAAGAAAAAGGATTCAAAAC
>NZ_DHEI01000026.1:10719-11567 GCF_002399805.1 Flavobacterium sp. UBA4854 | reverse complement strand
AAAAAAATGATACAATCTTCAGAATTGATATTAAATCCAGACGGAAGTGTTTACCACTTAAACCTTCGTCCAGAACATATAGCACACGACATTATTTTTGTTGGTGATCAAAACAGAGTTGAAAAAATCACTCAATTTTTCGATTCAATCGAACATTCGGCTCAAAAAAGAGAATTTAAGACTCAAACCGGTATTTACAAGGGAAAAAGAATCTCTGTAGTTTCTACAGGAATTGGCCCTGATAATATTGATATTGTATTAAACGAATTAGACGCTTTAGTAAATATTGATTTAAAAACGCGTCAGCCAAAAGAAAAATTAACTTCTTTAAATATTATCAGAATAGGAACGTCAGGTTCTTTGCAGGAAGATATTCCTGTAGACAGTTTCGTGATGTCAAAGTTCGGCTTAGGATTAGACAATATGCTTCGCTCCTATCTAATTGATGATGTTTCTATTACAGAAATTGAAGATGCATTTGTAAAACATACCAATTGGGATCCTAAAAAAGGGAAACCTTATGTTACACAATGTTCTGAAAAATTAGAAAAATTAATCGAATCAGATCGAATTTTCAAAGGCATTACCGCAACAGCCGGTGGATTCTACGGTCCGCAAGGAAGGGTTTTACGTTTGAATATTCAAGACGAAGAATTGAATAATAAAATGGATAATTTTAGTTTTAATGAAACTAAAATCACTAATTTAGAAATGGAAACAGCAGCAATCTATGGTCTTTCTGCGCTATTAGGACACAATGCATTATCTCTTAACGCTATTATTGCAAATCGTGCTAGCGGAACTTTTAGTGAAGATCCGTACAAAGCTGTAGATGAATTGATTGCTTA
>NZ_DHEI01000026.1:10170-10529 GCF_002399805.1 Flavobacterium sp. UBA4854 | reverse complement strand
GAAAATGTACATTATTTTCCAATAATAGACCAGAAAATTTTAGAGGAAAGAAAACCTAAAAAATGGTCTAAGAAAGAAATTATAGGTCATTTGGTAGATTCAGCCGTCCATAATCTTGTCCGTTTTACAGAAATTAATTATGTTGACAAACCTTATCAAAGAAGAACTTACGATCCAGATGCTTTAGTAGATATAAATAAGTATCAGACAATGGATATTGAGGAGCTTACGCAATTATGGTTTGTCATAAATAAACAGCTTGTGAGACTGATGAAAACAGTTGATCCAAAAGCTTTAGAGTATGAAATTGATTTTGGCGATGGATCTGTAGCTGATTTACGGTTTATAATGACCGATTA
>NZ_DHEI01000026.1:0-9854 GCF_002399805.1 Flavobacterium sp. UBA4854 | reverse complement strand
GCCAAACATACTTTTGATGAAGATGATGTAATGGTTTTATATCCTAAAACTATTGCAGATTACGATAAATTAGTAAATAAATTAACAAAGTATAATATTGCAGTTATACGTGCACTGAATCCGTTTTGGAATGAAAATGGAAAAATGATTCAGGATCCAGATGGCTATAGAATCGTAATATCACCTTTAAAAGCTGTAATCAGCGAAATTGAATAATGGAACAAGAAACTCACAAGAAAATATTATTTAAATACTACAGTGATTATCTAGACGAAGTAGTTTCTGAGACGATGTGGGCAGAAATTATAGATTTAGAAAAAGGACTTTTTAAATTGGATAATATCCCTTTTTTCGGACCTTTAATTGCTACTGATGATATTTTTTATGCAGAATATGACGAAACAGAAGAACGTTTCATGCATAGAAAAACGATTCAAAACTCTGGAAATTCGATTGTTCAGATTGCTGTTTTAGAAAAAGGTTTTGATAAAGAAATTATTCGCGAAAAATTAAATGCAATAAATTGTTTGTCTGAAGGATTAAATGAAACTTTTTTTGCAGCAGAAATAGCCAAAGATGTAGATTATTCTTTGGTAAGAAACCTATTGAATGAATACGAATCACAAGATATTATTGAATTTGCAGAACCTTGCCTTTCAGAAAAACATAGGGCAGATTTATTAAAAAACTAAACTAATAACGATAAGATTACGCATACCAATCAACTTAACTTAAACTTAAAATAAATGAAAACTGTCAAAATTGCGGGTGTTCCAGAACACTTCAATTTGCCGTGGCATCTATGCATTGAAAACGGTGAATTTGAAGAAGAGAACATCGACTTACAATGGACAAATGTGCCCGAAGGAACGGGTAAAATGTGCCAAATGCTTCGTGATGGAGAAACAGATCTTGCTGTTATTTTGACCGAAGGAATTTTAAAAGATATTTCGGCTGGAAATCCGAGTAAAATTGTTCAGATTTATGTGCAATCTCCTTTAATTTGGGGAATTCACGTTGATGCAAAATCTGATTTTCAGACCTTGAAAGATCTTAAAAATAAAAAAGTGGCAATTTCGAGAATTGGTTCTGGATCACAATTGATGGCTTATGTAAATGCAAATGAACAAGGCTGGGAAATGGATGATCTTGAGTTTGAAATTGTAAACACTATTGATGGCGCTGTTGATGCTTTAACAAGCAAGAAAGCCGATTATTTTATGTGGGAACGTTTTATGACCAAACCTCTAGTAGATAAAGGAGTTTTTAGAAGAATTGATGACTGCCCTACTCCTTGGCCTTCATTTATAATTGTAGGCCGTGATGAGTTTTTAAAAAAGAACGCCAAAACAGTAGAAATGATTCTCAAAATAATCAACAAAACAACAGTTGATTTTAAAGAGATTCCAGAAATCGACAAGAAATTATCAAAGCTTTTTAATCAAAAAGCAGAAGATATTAAAGAATGGCTAAAATTGACTCAGTGGTCACAAAAAAATTTGACAGAAAAATCTTTTAATAAAATTCAAAATCAATTATTTGATCTGGGAATTATTGATAAAAAAAGTATTTTTGTAGAAACAGTAAAAGCATTGTAATACTGCTTTTTGATTCGTATGATGAAATTCCCTAAAATTGACTTACCGTATTTAAAATCCAAGCTACAGGTGAAATCACCGTGGGACAGGATTATTATTTCGATTTTAAGTCTTTTAATTACAATTCCGATTTTCATTATTCTGCATCAAAATTTAATAGATTTAGAATGGGCGTTCAATCTCGATCGCGTATTCATCTTTATTTTTGTTTTTGCAGCCATATTTTTTCTTCTGATGTATCTCAGAACAATAATTATTTTATGTGTTGCCGTTTACTTGATAATTCTATTTTACGGATCGGTTATTGGAAATTACGGTTTTAGCGAAATCTCAGAAGATTACAATTCTATGATTTATACCATGTCTGATAATCCTTATCCGCAGGACATTATTGTAGCAAAACTGCTTCCGTTTCCTAATAAATCAAAGATTATAAATGCTATAGAGTACCAAAATCCTAAAGTGCGAAATTTTGCCATTATGGCCACTACAAAGCATTTTAAAAAGATTAGAGGCTATTCAGATTATCGAACTATAATTCAGTGTTTTGCAGTTTTTAAAGAAATAAACAGCAGATGGAATTATGTAAACGATCCAAAAGAAGGTGATTACATCGCAACTGCCAGCGAATCTCTTGAATATTTCTCAGGCGATTGCGATGATCACTCTATTTTGATGGCGGCAGCTGTACGCGCAATTGGCGGAACTCCTCGCCTTATTCATACCAAAGGGCATATTTATCCCGAAATTTTAATTGGTTCGATGATTGATCTAGAAAAAGTCAATTATTTGATCAAAAATGTTCTTTTTGTAAAAGAAAGCTACGGCAAAAAATTACACTACCACATAGACGAGCGTGGACAAGTCTGGATGAATCTAGATTATACTGCAACTTATCCTGGTGGCCCTTTTATGTATGAGGAAATTTTGGGAGCTTTAACTCTTAATTAACCTGTCTCAAAGTGTCTATTTTGTAATTTTTTATTGCTACAATAGTCAATGCTTAAGTGGTTGGTTATCAGTAGAAGTCCCAAAAACAAAGACTTTTCAAATTAAAAGCTATTCGATTTAAGAAGTAAAAAAAATCTTTATAAATATTTGATTCCGAATATTTTAATGTTATTTTTTTTTGTAACTTTTTCCTGTTTAACTTTTAATCACAAAATCATGAAAAACTCTAAATTATTTACCCTCGTAATTGCCATTGCTGTCGTCGTATTAATTGTTTCATGCCATCGTAAAAGAGACAAGCTTGTGAATTCATGGAAAGTTACTGCTGTTGAACCAAAAGAAACTGTTTCTGATTCTACAAAAAACGCAATTTTAACCAACGGTATGCTTACTTTTACTGAAGATGGGCATGTAACAGGATATTTGCTTCGTGAAATCACAGACGGAACTTATGCGCTAACAGAAAAAGGTAAAAAACTAGTTATAAAAGATGAAGTTGGCACACCTTACGTTTGTGAAAGCACTATAACAGATGATAAGTTAATTTTAGACACCAAAGAAGCAAAACTAACATTTGATAAAATTTAAATAAGAATTACATCGTAATTCAGCACAAAAACCATTCGTTACAATTGTAAAGAATGGTTTTTTGATTTTTAAAGTTAAAATAAATATCTTTGCACTTCTTAAAATAAGCACTGGCATATGTGAAAAATAATTTCTTTCAGGAAAATGTAGTAAGCGACCACAACTTTGTGGCTGCTAGATTATTTATCTTTAAAAGAAAGGAATTATGCTTATTCTTCAAAATATCTCATATCAGCATGAGAATAAAGACATGCTGTTTCAAAACATTAGCTTTACGCTAAACAATCACGATAAAACCGCTTTGGTTGGAAATAATGGTGTTGGAAAATCTACACTTTTAAAAATTATTGCTGGCGAATTAAAACCTTTTTCAGGGCAGATAATTCAAAATTCTAAGCCTTATTTTGTTCCGCAATTATTTGGTCAGTTTAACGATTTTACGGTTGCTGAAGCTTTGCACGTAAAGGAAAAAATAAGTTCACTTAAAGAAATACTTGAAGGTATTGTGACTGAAGAAAATCTTCAATTGTTAGATGACGACTGGACGATTGAAGAACGCTGTAATGAAGCTTTGTCTTATTGGCAATTGCATGATTTGGATCTGAACCAGAAAATGCAAACTTTAAGCGGCGGACAGAAGACAAAAGTCTTTTTGGCAGGAATGATGATTCACGAACCCGACTTGGTTTTATTAGATGAGCCTAGTAATCATCTGGATTTTGCCAGCAGAACGTTATTATATGATTTTATAAAATCTACCTCTAGTACATTGCTTATTGTCAGTCACGACAGAACATTGCTCAATCTTTTGAATAAGACGCTGGAAATGACCAAAAATGAAATTTCTGTTTATGGAGGGAATTATGATTTTTATAGCGAACAGAAAAAAGTTGAAAATAATGCCTTAGAACAAGATGTTCAGAGCAAAGAAAAGGCATTGAAAAAAGCCAAAGAAAAAGAACGAGAAAGTATTGAACGTCAAAATAAATTAGATTCGAGAGGCAAAAAGAAACAAGAAAAATCGGGTGTTGCCAGAATTATGATGAATACACTCAGAAATAAAGCTGAAAATAGCAGTTCTAAGATTAAAGATGTTCATGCCGAGAAAATTAGCGGTATTTCTGAAGATTTACGACAACTTCGATCATCACTTCCTGCAATAGATCAAATGAAATTTGGTTTTAATAATTCTTCTTTTCTTAAAGGAAAAATTCTTTTTAAGGCTTCAGAAATAAATTACAATTATGGTGAGAGGAATCTTTGGAATGAAAATCTAAATTTTGAAATTCTGTCAGGAGATCGTTTGGCTGTAAAAGGATTAAATGGCTCTGGAAAAACAACTTTAATTAAAATTATTCTTAGAGAATTAAATCCAACTAAAGGACAAATAACTTGTTTGGATAAAAAAGCAATTTATATAGACCAAGATTATTCTTTATTAAACCAAAATCTTAAAATATACGAACAAGCTCAGGTTTTCAATGATTGCGGTTTAGAAGAACATGAAATCAAAATGAGACTGAATCGCTTTTTGTTTTCTAGAAATGATTGGGACAAACCTTGCAATGCGCTGAGCGGTGGCGAAAGAATGCGCTTAATGTTATGCTGTTTAACGATTAGCAACGAATCGCCAGAGATTATAATTTTAGATGAACCAACAAATAATCTGGATATTCAAAATATAGAAATATTGACTTCGGCTATCAACGAATATCAAGGCACTTTAATTGTGATTTCACACGATCAATCGTTTTTGGAACAGATTAATATTGAAAAAAGTATTTTACTTTAAACAAAACAGTTAGCGCTGAGAATTATCTCGGCGCTAATTTTTCAATTTCATTGCAAATTAAATCTGGTTCTTGAAGTGTAATATAATGACCACTTTTTTCTGCAAAAACCTGTTTGCTATTTGATGACAATTGCAGTAAATCTATTTGCAATGTGTTATGTATAGTCAAATATTCTTTTTCTAATTTTTTATCCTTCATTCCTTCTACACCGTCAGGATATTTTGCAGTGATTATTGTTAATGGAACGGAACCAAAACCATTTATTACCGAGGCTTCCTTCATTAGTTTTTTATCATTTTCAAGTTCTGTCATCATTCCGTCAAAAATGCGATAAAAATATTTTTTTACATTTTGATTGAACCAATGCGTTTTAGGAACAACTGTTGTAAAACCAGTATTACTATAAAGGATTCTAATAACGCCAATTTCGTTCAAAAAACTTAAAAGTATTCTGGGCGGAGGTTGAACCGAATTTCTCAAAGCTTCTGACGATTTTTCTAACTGCTTTGGATGTGTTACATCAACAAAAACAATTCCCGCCATATCTTTTTTATTTTTTTGAAGAAACAATCTTGGAGTAATTCCACCAAAGGAATGTCCAACTAAAATGTATGGTTTTGGACAATTGGTCAGCTTCAGTAATTCTTCTAAATCGCTAGAATATCTTTTTAATGAAATTTCTTGAGAAGAATCACTCCATAAAATTCCAGCTTTATCATAAGAAATTGTGGTGTATTTTTTAGAAAGTTTCTTTTGGATTTCCTGCCAATGTAGATAATCTCCACCTAAACCAGATTCAAAAATTATGGTACAAGAACCATTTCCTTGCTTTTTGTAATGAATATTTCGGCCATCTATTTTTACAAATTCATTATTATCAGGACGTTTACTGTCAAAGTAAAAGCGTGCAATTTGTTCAAATAAAAATCCTATAAAAATTAAAACTAGAAATGATATGAATGCTATTTTTAAGATTTTGAATATATTTTTTATCATTTTATATTGTTTAGAATACTTGCTGTTAGCTCCAAAAGTAAACCTATTTTTGCTCTAATTCAAAAGTATTTATAATCATTCTAAATAATGTTTAGCGATTTTATACTAAATAATTTATAGCCAATTTTTTACATAAAATCAGTAAATTGCAGAGAAGCTTTTTATAAAGCTATTCCTCTTTAAAATACACTGTTGAAAATCAGAACTTAACGTTTAATTAAATGTCTAAATTTATGAAACTAAAAAACAGAATTCTTCCTGCCCTACTTGCTTTTACATTATTAATAACTGAAACTGTCTTGCCTTGTACGAGAGTCGTTTATGAAGGCTTAAACGGAACAATTATTACTGCACGTTCTATGGATTGGAAAGGTGAAATTCCGGCCAATTTGTGGATCTTTCCTCGTGGAATTGAAAGAAACGGAGAAGCTGGAACCAGTTCTATCAAATGGAAATCGAAATATGGAAGTGTAATTACAAGTTCGTGGGATATTGCCTCTTCTGATGGAATGAACGAAAAAGGACTTGTAGGCAATCTTTTGTGGCTTGTAGAATCGCAATATCCTGCATTTGAAAAAAATGGTAAAGTAAAAGGTTTGGCGGTTTCGTTATGGCTCCAATATGTTTTAGATAATTTTTCGACAGTTGCAGAAACGGTATCAGCATTAGAAAAGAACGATTTTGTGATTGCTTCTTCTCATATTCCAGGAACTAACATTTTTGCTACTGTACATTTATCTATTTCTGATTCTAGTGGAGACAATGCTATTTTCGAATATATAAACGGCAAACTGATTATTCATCACGACAGAAAGTATGTAACGATGACTAATTCTCCAATTTTTGATCAGCAATTGGCAATTAACGCGTATTGGAAAGGAATTCCTGGCACTATTATGCTTCCTGGAACCAATCGTGCGGCAGATCGTTTTGTAAGAGCTTCTTATTATATCGATGCCATTCCGAAAACAGATAACACTAGAACAGCTTTGGCAAGTGTTTTTGGAGTAATTAGAAACTGTTCTGTTCCGCTTGGAATTTCGTCTGAAACCGAACCGAACATCTCCTCTACTCGCTGGAGAACAGTTGCAGATCAAAAAAACTTGGTTTATTATTTTGATAATGTTCTGAATCCAAATGTGATTTGGGTTGAATTCAGTAAAATTGATTTTAGTGAAAAAGGAAAAATCAAGAAATTAAGTTTGGCCAATAATGAGAATTATGCAGGCGATTCACTACTAAATTTCAAGGAAACAAAGCCTTTTCAGTTTGCAGGACTTGATTAAAGTTAGTCAAAAATATAGTTAAACCCTTCAAATTGAAAAGTTTGAAGGGTTTGTTTTTTGAAAATAAATCAAAAAAAATATTGCGCAGTCAAATGACTTCATTATATTTGCAGTCAAATAACTGCATAATGGAAATTAGAAGAGACGTTTTTCAAGCAATAGCCGATCCTACTCGAAGAGCTATTTTAAGTTTGGTTGCCATTCAGGCTATGACTCCTGGGGCAATTGCCGAGAATTTTAATTCGTCAAGACAGACGATTTCAAAGCATATTCAAATTCTAAGCGAATGTGAATTGTTGCATCAAACACAAAACGGAAGAGAAATTTATTATCATTTAAATCCAGAAAAAATGAAAGAAATTGACAAATTCATCGAGCCATTTAGAAAAATGTGGGATGATCGTTTTAATAAGTTAGAATCAATTATGAAAAACTATAAAAAATAAACCATGGAAAAGAAAACCAAAATTCATGCTGAAGACGACCGACACGATCTTGTAATTACAAGAGAATTTGATTTGCCTGTAGAATTATTATTTAAAGCTTATGAAGATCCTGAAATTGTAGCACAATGGATGGGAACAAAAGTTTTGAAGCTTGAAAATAAAAAATATGGAGGATGGGAGTTTGAAACTAGTGATGCCAACGGAAATGTAGTTTTTAAAGCTAATGGCGTTATTCATGATTTTGTTCCAAATCAAAAAATAGTACGCACGTTTGAAATGGAAAATATCAATTTTGCACCTCAATTGGAGTTTTTAGAGTTTGAAAAACTAACTGACGATACCAGTAGATTAACGATGCAGATTATTTACAAATCAATTGAGCATAGAGCCACACAATTAAAAATGCCATTTGCGCAAGGATTAAATATGGCGCATAGTAGATTAGAAGAAATTGTAACTAAACTTAAATAAAGTAATCATGACAAAACGTAATAAAATTATTTATTGGATTGCCACACTTTGGTTGGCTTTGGGAATGATTTCTACAGGAATTGTACAGCTTATACCAATGAAAGAAGAAGCTGAAATGATACAGCGTTTGGGTTATCCGCTTTATTTCTTGACTCTTTTAGGGGTTTGGAAACTTTTGGGTGTAATTGCTATTTTGATTCCTAAATTCGGTTTATTGAAAGAATGGGCTTATGCTGGTTTCTTTTTTGCGATGTCTGGAGCTGTTGTTTCGCATTTGGCTGTAAAAGAAGATGCTTCAACACTTTTCGGACCAATATTATTAATTGTTCTTACTGTAGTTTCTTGGTATTTTAGACCAGAAAGCAGAAGATGTACTTCTAACTAAAAAGTCAAAATCATGAAAAAACAACTGACAGCAAACCAACAAGAAGAACTTTTAAGCATTCTTGAAAAACGTTTTGAGAAAAATAAAAGTCGACATGAAAATCTAGATTGGTCAAAAATAGAAATCAAATTAAAGGCAAATCCGTCAAAGTTATGGTCGCTTGATGAAATGGAAAGAACGGAAGGCGAACCAGATGTTATTGGCTATGATCAAAAAACGGATGAATATTTGTTTGTAGATTGTTCTGCAGAGAGCCCAAAAGGACGCAGAAGCATTTGCTATGATCATGAAGCGTTGGAAAAAAGAAAAGAACACAAACCTGCAGACAGCGCTATAAATATGGCGCAAGAAATGGGAATAGAAATTTTAAATGAAGAACAATATAAAGATTTGCAAAAGCTAGGAAAATTTGATGCCAAAACTTCAAGCTGGATTTTAACTCCATCAGAAATACGAAAATTGGGAGGAGCAATTTTCTCAGATTTCAGATATAATACTGTTTTTGTATATCATAATGGTGCCGATTCTTATTATGCCGCGAGAGGTTTTCGTGGTTTGTTAAGAATTTAAAATTAAAGTCCTTCAAGTAATTTGAAGGACTTTTTTTATTCTCTTAAAATTTTTTCCATTTTTTTGCCTTTAGCAATTTCATCAATTAATTTATCTAGATATCGCATTTTTTGAATTAGAGGATCTTCAATCTCCTCTACTCGATATCCGCAGATAACTCCAGTAATTTTGGATGCATTCGGATTGATTTCTGGAGCTTCGGCAAAGAAGGTTTCAAAATCTACTTTCTTTTCAATTTGTGCTTTAATTTGCTCGTCACTATATCCTGTAAGCCATTTGATTACGATGTCTAATTCTTCTTTTGTTCTTCCTTTTTTTTCGACTTTTTGAATGTATAAAGGATAAACGCTAGAAAATAGTATTTTGTAAATTCTTTCTGTTTTCATTGTAGTATCATTTTGCTAGAAATGCAGTTATGTAAATATAAATCAAAAGCTGTTAGAATAAAAATACAAACAATATTTAATACCTTAGGGTTTCAAAAAATCAAGGAATTTTTAAAAGTTATTTCTATGGAAAACCAAGATACTAAAACACCTAAAGTAATCGGAATTGGCGGCATCTTCTTTTATTCGGATAATCCAAAAGAAACAAAAGATTGGTACACTAAAAATCTAGGATTTGATATAAATGCGTGGGGCTCTTCAAGCTTTGATTCGAGAGATTTAAATAATCCAGACCAAATAAATTCGCTGCAATGGAGTCCGTTTCCAAAAGGAGATGATTACTTTTTACCTTCAAAAAAGGATTTTATGATCAATTATCGTGTG
>NZ_DHEI01000015.1:11223-17546 GCF_002399805.1 Flavobacterium sp. UBA4854 | reverse complement strand
ACTTTATCTACCAAAAACAATAACTCGCCCGAAACTGGTTTAATCAATTGCATCGGATATAATGTTGGATTGTATTCGCCCGTCGTAACTTCTTTTAAAGCATGAACTTTCTTTTCTCCAAAAGCCACCACTACAATTTTTTCTGCCTTATTGATTATTGGAGCAGTAAGCGTGATACGATACATTTTTTGCGGAGCCAAATAATAAGCGTCAACCCATTTAGTTTGTTCTTCTAGAACCGCTTCACCTGGGAAAAGAGAAGCCGTATGTCCGTCGTCTCCCATACCTAAAAGAATCAGGTCAAATTTACCTTCTTCGCCCAAAACAGTTCTGATAGATTTCTCGTATTCAGCAGCATATTCTTCTGGTGTAACTCCGTCTTTATACATTTCAAAAATGTTTTCTTGCGGAATTGGAACGTGGCTCAATAAAGTTGAATAAGACATTTTTGCATTGCTCAAATCATCATTAAGCGGAACCCATCTTTCATCACCCCAAAAAATATAAACTTTACTCCAGTCTATTTTGTTTTTGTAAGCATCAGAAGCTAATAATTTGTAAATTCCTGCAGGAGAAGAACCTCCTGTAAGAACAGCTGTAAATTTGCCATTTGCAGCTATTGCTTTCTGAGCCGATTCTACAAAAAGATCTGCTGCTGTAGTATTAATTTCTTCTGTGTTATTATAAATCTGTATCATTTAAAACTTCTTCTTTTGTTTGTGTATTCGGAATCCATTTGTGGCCTTGGCGCGCTAACAATTCATCAGCTTCTTCAGGTCCCCAGCTTCCCGCTTTGTAATTTGGGAAATTCTTTGGAGCAGTTGTTTTCCAAACTTGCTGAATCGTATCAATTGCGTCCCAAGCTTCTTCCACTTGATCCCAACGCATAAATAGAGTAGGATCTCCTAGTAATGCATCTGCAATCAACGTTTCGTATGCTTCTGGCGACATTGTTGAGCAAGCAAAATAATCGAAAACCATTTCAGCAGGTCTTAAAGACATTGATAAACCTGGTTTTTTGGTCATAAATTGCAGTTTAATGTCCATTGAAGGCTGAATATTGATAATCAGCCTATTTGGTGTCATACCTTCTTTTCCATAAGAAAATGAAGAATGCGGAACGGGTTTAAACTGAATAATGATCGAAGATTGTTTTTCTTCCATTCTTTTTCCTGAACGTAAATAGAACGGAATTCCTTGCCATCTCCAGTTGTCCAAATAAATTTTCATTGCTACATAAGTCTCTGTATTAGAATCTGGTGCAATGCCTTTGTCTTGACGGTAACCTGGAACTGGAACACCTTTTATTTCTCCAGCATCGTATTGGCCTCTTACAATGTAATGATCAACTTCGTCTGGTTTGATTCGGCGAATCGATTTTAAGACATCTGCTTTACGATTACGAATGTCATCAGCATTTAAAGAAGCAGGAGCTTCCATAGCCGTCATACATAAAATCTGAAGCAAGTGGTTTTGAATCATATCTTTAAGTGCGCCAACACCTTCGTAGAATCCGCCTCGTTCTTCAACGCCAACTTCTTCTGCAACGGTAATTTGCACGAAATCAATAAAATTACGGCTCCATAAAGGCTCAAACATTGAATTTCCAAAACGGAAAGCCAAGATATTTTGAACTGTTTCTTTTCCTAAATAGTGATCGATTCTGTAAATCTGCTCTTCTTTGAAAGTCTGCGAAAGCATTTCATTCAATTCAATTGCAGAAGCTTTATCGTAACCAAAAGGTTTTTCAATTATAATACGATCCTGTTTTGGATTTGCAGCAAGCCCGATTTTCTTGATATTGCTAGAAATTGTAGAAATGAAAGAAGGCGTAATCGAAAGATAGAAAAGACGATTAGCACGTTCGCCAAAAGCCAAGTCAAAATTGTTTATTTTTTCGTTCAATCCGATATACGATTCTTCTTTGTCAATATCAAGACTGTGGTAAGTGATGTGAGAAAGAAATTTTTCTGTTTCTGGGTCATTGATTCCTTTTCTTCTTGAAAAAAGATTTAGATTTTCTGCCACATAAGCGCGAAAATCTTCATTGCTTTTTTCAGCTCTACCAAGAGCAATAATCTGAAACTTTTCAGACATACGTCCGTCAAGGTACAGATTTTGAAAAGCTGGGAAGAGCTTTCTTTTTGCTAGATCTCCAGTTCCTCCAAAAATTACTATAATTGTCGGATTCTTTAGTTTATTTTTAGTCATTGTGTGGTGTAGTTGTGTTGCTTTAATTATTTACTCAGCCCATTGAGTATGGAAAACGCCTTCTTTATCGATACGCTCGTAAGTATGCGCTCCAAAATAATCACGTTGTGCCTGAATTAAATTGGTTGGAAGATTAGCAGAACGGTAAGCATCAAAATAAGCCAATGAATTCATTAATCCTGAAACTGGTAATCCTTTTTGAACTGCGAATTGAATAACCGCTCTCATTCCTGATTGGTTTTCTACTAATTTTGAAGCAATTCCGCTATCTAAAAGTAAATTTGGCAAATCTGTTTTGGCAACATATGCTTTTCTGAAATCTTCTAAAATTGTCGCACGAATGATACATCCGCCACGCCAGATTTTAGCAACTGTTTCTAAATTTAATCCGTAGTTATATTCTTTAGAAGCTGTGTGAAGCTGAGCTAAGCCTTGCGCATAAGTCACAACGATAGAAAAGAATAAAGCCGATTTTAAAGAAGCAATTGCTTCGTTTTGAGAAACACTTGTTTCATCAGCGTTCCAAACTAATTTCTTAGCCGCTTCAATTCTTTCTGGTTTTGTTTTAGACATATCGCGCATGTTCACTGCTGCGTCGATTGTCGGAACTGGAACTTGTAAATCCATTGCATTTTGCGATGTCCATTTCCCTGTTCCTTTAGATCTTGCCCAATCCGAGATTTTGTTGATTAATTGTGTTCCGTCTTCGTCTTTTTGTTTTAAGATGTTTCCAGTAATTTCAATCAAATACGATCTTAAATCATCAGTCTGATTCCATTCAGCAAAAGTTTTCTGAATCGTTTCGTCGTCCAAGTTATAACCTCTTTTCATTAAGTCATAAATCTCAGAAATCAACTGCATGATTCCGTATTCGATTCCGTTATGAACCATTTTTACGTAGTTTCCAGCAGAACCATTTCCTAAATATTCTACACAAGGCTCTCCATCTACTTTTGCAGCAATTGCTTCAAAAATAGGACGTAATCTTTCATAAGCTTTTTGATCTCCACCAGGCATCATAGCTGGACCAAAACGAGCGCCTTTTTCACCGCCAGAAATTCCCATCCCAAAGAAGTGGATTCCTTTTTCAGACAATTCAATAAATCTTCTGTCAGTATCAGTAAAATAAGTGTTTCCACCGTCGATGATGATATCTCCTTTATCTAAATGAGGAAGTAAACTAGCAATTGCGCTGTCAACTGGTTTTCCCGCAGGAACCAATAGCATAATCGCTCTTGGCTGTTGAATAAGTTCTACAAAATGCTTTACATCTGTAGTCGCTTCGATAGTATGATCAGGAGCAGCTTCTTGTTGAAGTGAGTTGACTTTTTCGGTATCTAAGTCTAAACCTGCAGCCGCGAAGTTGTGGCTAGCAATATTTAAAAGTAGGTTACGGCCCATTACACCAAGTCCTACAATTCCAAAATCAAATTTGTTCATAGTTTTCAATTAACTAAATTATTAGAAAGCTGTTTTTTGCAGAAAAAAGCACGAAAAAGCACAGTAATGTTTTTTAGTTCAATGTTTTGCAGAAAAACAATGGTTATTTTAATTTTTTTACATTCAAAATGCAGACCGCTAAGTTAGGCAAAAATGCTGAAAAAGGAGGTGTAAAATAGTTCACTTTTGGTCTTTATTGTGATACTTTTTTATGTGTAAAAATTACGCTTATTATAATTGTTTCTAGTCCTTTATAGTACTATATCGTTATAATACTGATAATGTAATTGCGAGTTGTTTTTATTTACAGTAGTTTTCTGCTCAAGAGTAAAAAGAAGTAAAAAATTACAAAAATGTTTATTGAAAATATAGGAATTGGGGTAATTTTGGAAACCCAATCATTGGATCCAAGATTTAATTCATTAAAGTATTATATCCTTTTTATGCCAAGAAACATAAAGTTTGTTTTTACAGCCATCTTTTTAACCCTGACTTCGGGAGTCTTTTTTAAAGCAAATGCACAATCGGTACTAGAAAATGAAATTTCTATTCAGGCAGTTAAGAAGCCATTAGGCA
Organism: Flavobacterium sp. UBA4854; assembly: GCF_002399805.1. NCBI lineage: Bacteria > Pseudomonadati > Bacteroidota > Flavobacteriia > Flavobacteriales > Flavobacteriaceae > Flavobacterium > Flavobacterium sp. UBA4854. The sequence goes on along the minus strand of NZ_DHEI01000015.1, from coordinate 13,319 downwards.
GTGTTTTGGACTTAATGGAAGAAAAAGGGAATTTCAGATTTGCTTATTATGGTAAACTAGCTGTAAAAGATAGCATCGTTAGCATTCATACCGATAATAGTACCGTAAAAGGAGTTCTGGATCAGTTGTTAGGTGCTAAATATGAATTTAAAGAATCGCCAGGATTTGTTATTGTTCGTTATGCGCCTTTAGAACTTGCTCTTGTGTTAGAAAAAAACACTGTTATGAGCGACGGACAGCAAATTGTAATTGGTTATATTGTAGATACAAAAACCAATAATCGTATTGAAAATGTGAGTGTATTAGAGAAGAATGCACTAGTATCTACCTTAACCAACAAAGATGGTTTTTTTGAACTTCGATTAAAAAATGCACCTCAAGCTATAGAACTTACAGCGGTTAAGGAGAATTATAAAACGGTGACAATGGTTTTTCTTTCTGAAATTAAAATTCAGATGGGAGATAAAAAAAATAAAACAGATTATATTGATGGAGATTTCTCTGCAATTGAAAGATCAGGAATTGGCCGTTTCTTTATTTCCTCCAAACAAAAAATACAAGCGCTCAATCTGGGAGGATTTATTTCGAAGGTTCCTTTGCAGGCTTCTTTAATTCCGAGTATCAGTACTCGAGGAATGCTGAATACGCAGATTGTCAATAATTTTTCGCTAAATATATTAGGAGGTTATAATGCTGGAGTTCGCGGACTTGAAATGGCAGGGCTTTACAACATTAATCGTATGAATGTGGATGCGCTTCAAATAGCCGGAATATTTAATACCGTTGGAGGATCTGTAAACGGAGTTCAGTTAGCGGGAATCTATAATAATGTTTTTGGCAATTTAAGAGGATTGCAAGTAAGTGGTATTCATAATAGTGTAAAAGGTTCGCAAGTCGGTTTGCAAATGGGCGGTATTTATAACAATGTATATAAAGATTCTAAAGGACTTCAAATTGCAGGAATTGGTAATACAGTAAAGGGTTCGCAAAACGGATTACAGCTTTCGGGAATTTACAATATTGGAAAAGATACCTTGCGAGGTGCTCAAATTACAGGTCTTTTTAATTATGCCAAAGAATTACATGGAGTCCAATTTGGATTGGTCAACATTACAGATTCACCCTCTGGTTATAGTTTTGGTTTATTAAACTTTAAAAAAGGCGGTTATAAAAAAATCAGCATAACGAGCAACGAAATTTCAGATATAAATCTTGCCGTAAAAACAGGAGATCATAAAATGTATACCATTTTAATGGCGGGAAGAAGCGATAGAACCGATGAAGAAAAACTGTTTTCTTTCGGAATTGGACTAGGAAAGAACATTCCGTTAGGGAAACGCTTCACTTTTAATCCCGAATTTAGCACGCAGTATCTTTATTTAGGAAATTGGGACATTTATAATTCCTTATCTAAATTTGATTCTTCCTTTTCTTTTCAATTGTGTAAAGGCGTAGCGATATCTGCAGGACCTTCTTTAAATTTTTATTGGTCTGAGAAACAAGATAAAAACGGAAACGTAAATACTTCTACATTCGTTCAAGATCGTACCAAACGCTATACTATAATCAACAATAATAGCAAAGACATTCTGGGATGGATAGGATGGAGTTTTGGTTTGACGCTGTTTTAAAAAATGATAAAAAAAAGCCTGTAAATATTAATTTTACAGTTTAGAGTCGCCAGGAATCGAATCCGAGAATACATTTAAGCAACTAAAATCAATTGGAAAGCTTAAGGATAAATCATCAAAAACATATAAGCAAACAAATTGACTAAAAGCACAACGCCGTAAACGATATTCGATTTTCCTTTGCTAAGAGAAAGCATTACCGTAAAAACAGACAGTGCCAAAAGAACAATAGATTTAATATCAAGCCCTAAAACAATAGGAATTCCCAATAAGATACAAACGAGCGCAACAGTTGGAATAGTTAAACCAATACTGGCAAGTGCAGAACCTAAAGCTAGGTTTAAACTCGTTTGCAATCTGTTCTTTTTGGCTGCAATTATCGCTGCAATCGCTTCTGGCAATAATATAATAATGGCGATTATAACCCCAACCAAAGATTTTGGAAGATTGTGACTTATAATAATA
>NZ_DHEI01000015.1:0-11048 GCF_002399805.1 Flavobacterium sp. UBA4854 | reverse complement strand
AGGCTAGTGTAAAATGTTTTGTTATTAATTTCAATTGGATGTGTTTTAGATTCGTCTTCGTTTGTAGTATTGGTTAGAAAATATTGGCGATATCCTTTGGTTTGTGCAAACAAAAAAGAACCATAAATAATAAGACAGGCAATCGAAGCAAAAATGAGCTGAGGCGTTGAATAATAAGAACCGTGAACACTTTCTGTAAATGTTGGAAACACTAAAGTGAATACAATAATCGAAATAAGCGAAACCAAGCCAATGGTTACCGAAGAAGGAGAGAAATTCTGTTCGTAATGTTTAATGCTTCCAATAAGAAGACACAATCCTATAATTCCATTCAAGATAAGCATAGTTGCAGCATAAACCGTATCTCTGGCCAAAGAAGCAGCTTCTGAGCCTTCAGAAAGCATTAAAGAAACAATAATAGAAACTTCAATTACAGTGATCGAAATAGCCAAAATAATCGTACCGTAAGGTTCTCCAACACGTTCTGCAATAATTTCTGAATGATGTACCGCCGACATCACGCTTAGAATAAGCAGAATACTTGCTACGATTTGAAAAAGAGTGCTGTTTTCTATAAGTCCGCTAAATAGGAGCGCCCATGATAGAATCGGAATTATAATGGTCCACTGTAATAATTGTTTCATTTTTTGTAGTTTTTAGAATATAAGCCAACAGAATAAACGTTCGCCCTTTTTTTGTAAGATAGAACTTTTATAGCTAAAAATGATAAAAAAAGGCAGTTTTAAGCACTTTTTAAGTTTATTTGATTGTGTTTTGACTCAAAAAGCACATTTTTGACCAAATAAAATTACAGCTTTATTTAAGAATTTTTAAACGATTTCTTTCGTTGCGATTTTCTTAAGATGTTTAAAAACTTTGTCAAAGTTTCGAACTTTGACAAAGTTGACTTCGTGTTTAAACAATTTTAGCGATTCTCTATTTTTTCTCTCGCAGATTCAGCTGATAAAGCAATTTTTTTTAATTTGTATAATCTACAAAATCTGCAAAATCTGCGTGAGAATATTTTAAGAATTTCGGACAATCTCCTTTCGATGCGATTGTCTAAACTTTGTCAAAGTTGGTTTCGTGTTTCAAACAATTTTAGCGTCTCTCTATTTTTTCTCTCGCAGATTCAACTGATAAAGCAGATTTTTTTAATTTGTATAATCTGCGAAATCTGCAAAATCTGCGAGAGAATATTTTAAGAATTTCTAATAATCTCCTTTCGATGCGATTTTCCCCATTTGATCATTTCTTCAATCACAGGACCAAAAGATTTGCAATAAGGCGTCGATTCATATTTGACCTGAATTTCGGCATCGCGATCTTCGGTTCTTTTTATGAGCATGTTCAATTCCATTTCTTTGAGTTCTCGCGAAAGCATGCGTGTCGTAATCCCCGGAATACTGCGTTCGATTTCCCTGAAACGATGATTTCCGTTGCAGATCGAATTGATGATTGGCAAACGCCATTTTCCGCCCAAAACATGCAACGTGTCCTGAAGCGCTTGCACTTCTTCCTTCTGGTTTCTTTCCATTACGTTTAAAATTAGTTTGGTATACTCGATGATACTGGTTACAAAGTTATACCAATTTGAATTTAAATTTGCCAAATAAATTTTAAATAATCAAAAAGATGGAAAATCTAAAAAATAAAACAGCCGTTATAACAGGCGGAAACAGCGGAATAGGTTACGCAACAGCCCAACAATTAAAGCAGCAAGGCGCAAACGTAATTATTACAGGAAGAAGAAAAGAAGCCATAGAAAAGGCGGCTTTGGAATTGGGCGTTACAGCCATCACAGCAGACCAATCGAATATTTCGGATATCGAAAAACTGGCTACTCAAGTAAAAGCCGATTTCGGTTCGGTTGATATTTTGTTTATCAATGCGGGAATCGCGGGTTTAGGAACAATTGAACAAACTACAGAAGAGTTGTACGACAATATTATGAATGTGAATCTGAAAGGTGCTTTTTTCACTTTAAGCAAATTTATCCCGATTTTGAAAGACGGCGCTTCGGTGGTATTTCTTTCTTCGAATACTGCGAGCATGCCAGGTCCAGGATCTTCGGTTTATTCGGCGAGTAAAACGGCTTTGAATTCGTTTATGAGATCGGCGGCTTTAGAATTAGCACCAAGAAAGATTCGTGTCAATTCTGTTAGCCCAGGACCAACTCAAACCGAAGTCATGAACAAAGTAGGCTTAGACGAAGCCACCGTAAAAGGCATCATGGATGTCGTAGTAGAAAAGGTCCCACTAAAACAAATGGGAAGGGCAGAGGATGTGGCTCAAATGGTTTCGTATCTAAGTAGTGAAGCTGCTGTATTTATGACTGGGGCTGATGTTATTATGGATGGTGGGATGAGTTTAGGATGAATTCTGTAAAAAACATTTCTATTGAAAACAAAACCCTCAGTTTTTTTTAAGACAGAGGGTTTTTAATTCTGAAAAAAGGAAACTTTATTCTACACCCAAATATACTTTGGGAACAGATATCTGAAAATTTTGGTTGCTAAACTTTTCTAATATAAAGCATCATTTTTCAATATAGAATGCCTTCGATTTTCAAGATAGATTAGATTTTATTACTGGTTTATATTGTTAGCCATTCCTTTTTTTTAAGAAAATATCCTTGATCAATATGTTTATTTCTATTTTTTTCTTTTCTAAATTTAGCACTAGTTATATGTTTTCTAGTTGCAAAACATTTATTTATAATTTTGGTTGGATAGAGAATGATTTAAAGTAAGATCCATCTTTAATTTCAAAATAAATTTGATACTTATTTTCAGGATTAATTGTGCTAGGTATTTTATATATCTCATGAAAAACTTGATTTTTTACTATAGAATTTATAAAAGATATAATTGATTTAGTTTCACCTTTTCTATCTAGTTTAATTACTAAATAGAACTTATTTAAATAAATAAATTTGGTCATTGTTACCTTTGAATTTTCAGGTTGATTACTGATGAAATAATCTACCAATTCCTCAGAATTAGATTCGAAAAAAACTTCTCTAATGTTTTCATTTATATCTCGTTTGGACCTTGTTGGGATATTTTTTACATAATTAATGCGATCTTTCATTTTTTTTGATTTTTGAAACTCAAAAATCGCAAAATCTGCAAAGTTTTTAATAAGAAGTAAATCAAAAAGAAGAAGAAATTCCTTTATTTCAGGTAATTCATTTTGTTTATGTGATTTTATAAAATTAATAAATTCGATTTTGCTTTCAATTATTTCGGATATTGTATCTGAAATTTTAAAAGAACTGTTTGAAAAATTTTGAAATTCAATTGATTGAGCACAAGTCAATTCTAAATTTGATTCCCAATAATCAATTATAAGTTTATTCAAATGTGATTTTATATTAGTAATTTCTTTTATTGAATTATAAATAAAATATATTTCAAAATTGTTAACATCTTCATCAGAAAACTCATTGATAAAACTTTTAAATAATCTTTTTGTTATCACCGTTATATTACTAGGACTAATATGCCATGATTTATTTTCTCTTCTAGAATACCATAAATGCCCTAATAGATATAACCTTGTTTCCTTTGATAATTTTTCGTTGTTAAAGATGTTTTCCATTAGCCATTTTGAAAAGACTGAAGGCTTGATTAGATTTTCCGTATTCTTAATATCATTTTCAAATTGTCTATTAATAAAGGAATTTAATAATGACAACAATTCAACATCGTATAAATTATATATTCTTCTTTGATCATATAGTAATGTTATAATTTGAATCGAACGTTTGATTTTGAGCTCAGAATTTGTATTTAAATCTTTTAATCTTTTGATAAGCTGGGGTAATTTATTATCTAAAAAAATAGACGTTAAGAGAGTCAAGTCAATATCATTATCATAAAGGATATTAAATTCTCTTTGACTAAAATAATTTGGGAATATTTGTTGTTGTACCAACATTCTAAAATTATTTTCATTTTTAATTGAACTTGAATCAGGAACGTTATTTTCTTCTCCGAACAAGTATGCTAAAATTTTTAATAACAGTATTTTATCTTCACAATTTATACTTAATTCAGAATCTTTGCATTCTTTAGTGGGAAACGATTTATATTTATAAAGAAAATCAATATTGTATAATTTCACTTTATTTAATTCATCTAAAATATCATCAGGATTTTCTTTAGTTGTTTTTTTAATTAGATTATAAGTTTCTTTTTCTCTATCGATATATATAAAATCAGCTTTTCTATCATTTAATAGCTTTAAATATTTTGGAAATTTTAACTTAAAATAGGTGAAATTCATAAAATCTTTTAAATCAATTTCATTTTTGAAAATAGGATAATCATAAACAATTTGATTTGCTACTCTTTTTACGTCTCTCATGTTTTTGATAAAATCATTGAACAAATTATCTTCATTACTCATTGCTTCAATTAATTCGTTTTTGAAACTACCGTCGGATGTTTGCAGTATTGAATTGTTAAGACAATCAAAAAAAAAGTTTCTTAATATTGAATTGTCTATTTCAGGTAAGTATATTTCTAATTGAAAAAATTTGTCAATAAAAGCAGTGTTTAAGATATCATTACTGCTTTTCAATCTACTCAATACATATTCTTTATCCATGGCTACTACAAAGAATGTATTTTTAAAATTAGCTGTATTTCTAATTAATTTTAAAACTTGAAGAATTTCTTTTTCATTTAATCGGTCCAAATCATCTATAAAAACAATTATTTTTTTATTAATTTCTTTTAGATGCTCATTGATTTCATTGTAAAGCTGATTTGCTGATGTACTTTCGATTTTGGTTATTTGATCCTCTAAAAAGTCAACTATATTTTTATCTTTATATAGGTTTGTTATTTTTTTTGAGTAAAGCATTAATTGATTAGATACTTTTCCACTATATTTTCCTAATTGATTACTTAGTAGGATGAAAAATTCGTTTATTATATCATTTTCATTATGATTTAAATATGGCAAAAATTGTATACTTATTGTATTATTTTCTTTATTTTTATTTAAATCATCTTTAACAAAATTAATAACACTAGATTTTCCATTTCCCCATGGACCAACTAATCCTAATGTAAATGAATTTTCGTGATTTTCATTTTTAAGAATTTGGATAAGATTATTTGCTACTTTTTTTGAATCTAAGATATCTTGATCAATATCTAGAATAGGATCATCACTTATGAAATGATTTGTGCGAAAACTATTCTCTGGATTATTATACTTTTTTTTATGCCAATTATAAAAACAAAAAGAAAGGAATAGCAAAATTGGGATCCCAATTAAAATTAAATATTTGATTTCAAAATTTAAAATATTGCATTTTAATACATTCCACTTATTGTTGGTTCCATAATATATAATAAAAAAAAGTATTAAAAAACTGACGAAAATTTCAGAATAGGATGGAATATATTCATCTTGTATAATTTTTGTCACGATTAATATTGAAACTACAATTGTTGTTGAGAAGAGGATAATATCAATATAAACATTAGAAAAATTAGGTTTTACAAGGATAAATGTTTCTATGAATGTCTCAATGTTATTTTTATAAAGGACAAATAATAAAAAAAAAGAAAAAGCAAACAAAAACCTATTTACGATTGAATTTGTTATTGCTTTAGAATAACTTTTATAAATATAATCAGCAATTTTTTTTATTATTTTATTCATATTAAAATTTTGGAAATTCTTTAAAATATTCTTTTATAATTTATTCCTTTTGTCAATTTGTATTTAAGTATTTTTATTTTCCAATCTTATTATTTTCACCCTTTTTAATGCTTGCATAATCTCAAGAGATAATCTATAATCTTGTTTTTTTTAAGGCTATTAGTATTGCAGTTTTAATTAATTTGCTAAAGTATTGAATGTTTAATTAAAAAGAATGAGGAAAACCGTAATAATTAAAATATATATCCAGCAAGAATACCAATAATTAAATTTGAAACATCAAGTATTTACACGGATTTTTTTAAAACTAAAAAAACAAAACCCTCAATCTTTTTTTCAAAGACCAAGGGTTTTAATTTTTCAAAAAAGCACGAATCTTATTACTCCAAATCCAGATAAGGATCTAAAATTTCGGCTAGTTCATTGAGCCAATAGAAGCTGTCTCCAAGTTTGGCAGCGTTTAACTGAATGTTTTCTTGATCGTTTAGAACGCCCAATGCGAGGGTTAGATTTACCTGTCTTATGGCTCTCGCCATATCGAGTGGGTCAATTCTGTCGTTGAAGAAATTCATTAGACCGATTTCGGCTTCTTTTGAAAGGGTTTTGGTACTCATAACTTTACTTTAAGGAAATATAAAACCCACGTGGCTTAGGTGTCCTACGCTGTAAAGTGAGCGTTGCGGTTGTTTCCAATACCGCCACCATACCACATGGGCAAACTTTTTTTCTGAGATCATAACTTTACTTTTAGGACTGCAAATATATCAAAAAAGAAGTTGGTTTAATACTGTAAAAAGTAATACAATTCTTAAATAATAATTTCCCGAAAACTTGCTTTTGAAAATGAGTGTCCTAGCCCTGATAGTAGCGGCATCCTTTTGTGGCGGGGTTCGCCACAAAAGATATAGCGGATAGCAGGAAATAGCTTCTAATTAATATCAATGCTTCATTTTAGCTCACTTTATTGGTTCAGATTAAAATTTTGGTTATAGAAAATAAGGATCATTTAGGCACTTATTTGGTTTCAAATTATAATCTGAAACAAAGTAAGCGGCTGATTTTTAGTTTTATTTATGCGGTGAATTTAATTTTATAGGAAAGAATTTTATACGACGATCGAGAAAATAAATTTTCAATGAATAATCTAACTTTTAAATTTATGAGAAATGCTTTTCTAATAATTGGAGTTTGTTTGAGTGCAATTTTGTTCTCCTGCAAAAAAGATAAAAATACGGAGCAGTCAAGTTCTGAAACTGGAAAGTCTGAAACTGCCGACTCGACATTAATTGCAGATCGAGGTTGGCCTCGCGAAGCTGAAAATAACGGTACAAAATTGGTTTATTATCAGCCTCAGGTAGACGACTGGAAAGATTTTAAAGAAATTACTGCTCGAGTGGCTTTTTCGTTGACTCCTAAAGATGGAAAACAGGTTTTGGGCGTGGCTTCTTTGAAAGCGGAAACATTGGTAGACAAAGACAACCGAAGCGCTTTTATTAAAAATATTCAAGTAACCGATATACGTTTTCCTGCTCTGGACCAAAAGAAAGTGCCAGAAATGGAAAAGCTGTTTAAAGAAACGTTGCCTCAGAGCGGAGATCCTATTTCGGTAGATCGTATTTTGGCAGATTTGAGTCATACCAAAAGTCCGCCAAAGGGAATTGCGGCTAAAAACGATCCTCCTGCGATTTTTTACAGTACAAATCCGTCGATTTTGCTTATCGTGCAAGGCGAACCAGTTTTGGTGCCTGTAGAAAAAACGGATATTCAATATGTGGTAAATACCAATTGGGATTTGTTTTTTGATAAAACAACAAAAGATTATTATCTGTTGGTGGAAAATATCTGGCTGACTTCGAAAAATGTGGCGGGCAAATGGACTAAAACAACCAAACTGCCTGCGGGTTTAAGTAATCTGCCTTCGGGACAGAATTTTGATGATGTTAAGAAAATGATTCCGCCTCCAACATCTGGAGCAGCGCCAGAGGTTTTCTACAGCAATAAACCTGCAGAGTTGATTGCCATAAACGGAAGTCCGAAATTCGTTAAAATTCCAGGAACTAAATTACTATACATTGACAATACTGAGAATGATGTTTTTGCCGACGAAAACAAAGGTCAGTATTATGTATTATTGTCTAGAAGATGGTTTAAGTCTAAAGAACTAACTGGACCGTGGAGTTATGCCAGTAATAGTCTTCCTGCTGATTTTGCTAAAATTCCTAAAGATTCTCCGCGTGCCAATGTATTGTCGTCGGTGCCTGGAACGCAGGAAGCGAATGATGCTGTAATGTTGGCACAAGTTCCGACAACGGCTATTTTGAAGAAATCGGATGCTGAAGCCAAAGTAAAAGTATCGTATGATGGCGGAACACCTCAGTTTAAAACTATCGATGGAACGAAAATGCAATACGCAAGCAATACGCAAGAGAAGATTATAAAAGTGGGCGATTTGTATTATTTGTGTTTTCAGGCGGTTTGGTTTATGTCGACTAGTCCAAACGGACCTTGGAAAACATGCGATTCTGTTCCGCAAGAAATTTATACGATTCCGCCAAGTTCGCCAGTTTATAATGTTACCTATGTAACGCAAACCACAACCGATACAACGGTTGAAAGCAGTGCAACAGCGGGTTATTTGGGTGCTTTTATTATTGGTGCAACATTCGGCGCGATATTGACTTATGGCACAGGATGGTATTATCCGCCTTATATGTATTACGGCGGACTGTATCCAATTTATCGTCCGTGGCCTTATGCGTACGGAGGAGGAGCAGTCTACAATCCGTGGACGGGCGGTTATGCTGCCGGAAGACGCGTTTATGGACCTTATGGCGCGGCTGGAACTTCGGCTTGGTATAATCCTGCAACGGGAAGATACGGACGTTCTGCAAGCGTACAAGGATGGTATGGCGGACGCACGGCTGCAAGTACATACAATCCGTGGACGGGTAATTATGCCAGAACCAATCAAGGGCATAATGCATATGCACAATGGGGACATTCGGCTGCGACAAACGGGAATCAGTGGGCGCAGACGGGACATATTACAACCCGACGCGGAACGGCAATTGGTTATGAAACTTCGGGCGGAAATAAAGGTGTAATTACACACAGAAGAGGCGGAGGAACTACGATTCATACCAATAATAATTTATATGCTGGTCACGATGGACATGTATATAAAAGAGATGCCAATGGAAACTGGAGCCATTATAATAACGGAAACGGTGGCTGGACACAAGCGGGAACTTTGGGATCATCTAAAAAAGCGGGTGAAGGGATTCAGAATAGAGAGAATAAAGGGCTTGGAGCGAATGGAGCGGGAGAACGAATTCAGCGCGATAATCAAGGACTCGGCGCAAACGGAGCAGGAGAGAGAATTCAACGCGATAATCAAGGTCTTGGTGCAAATGGAGCAGGAGAACGTATGCAGCGCGACAACCAAAATCTAGGAGGCGAAACTAGAATGGGTGACGGAATACAACGAGACAATTTCCCGAAAGCAGATCAAACGCTTGGACAGCCAAATAAACCGCTTGGTGAAGCGGGTCGTCCTGATGTTACACATGATTTAGACCGTTCGGCTATTTCGAGAGATCGCGGTGAAATGCAAACGCGAAATTTCCAAAATATCCAAAGAGGCGGAGGCGGATTTAATGGCGGTGGCTTCGGCGGTGGTGGTTTTAGAGGCGGCGGCGGTGGCTTTAGAGGAAGAAGATAAAAAGTGAAGGTTAATTTTAATTCAGAAAATCAGGATCGTGATAAAACGCTAATCCTGATTTTTTTTGAAATTTAATTTTTGAAAACCCAAATTCCAAATCAAATAATCGGAATTTTGAACTTCAATTTTTTTCCGATTTTCCTTATATTTAACATTCAAAAAATCAGATAGATGAATTCTAACAAACTTTTATTGGGGCTTTTATTTGCGGTACAAATAGTATTAGGGCAGACGAAATCAGATTCTATTTTAAAACAGCTGAGTAAACAGCATCAGTTTGCTAAAATGGACAGTCTTAACAGCAAGGAAAAGGGTAAAGATTATTATTTCTATAAAGGATTATATGCCAATGTGTGCAATAAACCAAAGCTGTCAAATCAGTATTTGGACAGTCTGAAAAATAATGAACTTATAAATAGTTATGAATTTACAAAGCTAAAAGATGATAATTACATCAAACTCTTTAGTTATAATTCGGCTTATATGGCTTCTAAAATTTTGACGATGAAATTTCAGCAGCGTTTTACCAAAGAAGAACTTCAGGATGAAATAAATACACAACGAATTTGGAAGACGCTTAGAGGTACTAGACCACAATCTATAGATAAGTTTACTAAAATTACTGTTGCCACTGTAAAAGACAAAGCGGGTTTGATAACAACAGAGGTTAAAGCAAAAGATACGCTGTCTCATTTTGTTTTTGATACTGGGGCAGGAATTAGCTGTATTACAGAAAGCATTGCAAAGAAAATGGGAGTTAAAATTCTTCCAGACAATGATATTTCGGTGGAGAGTTTTACAGGGCAGAAAAATAAAGTACGTATTGGTGTAGCGTCTGAAATTAATTTAGGAGAATTGAAAATTCATAATGCGGTATTTTTAGTATATCCTGATAAGGCTTTTACTTTTGCAGATGGAGCTTACGTAATTAACGGAATTATTGGCTTTCCTATAGTAAAAGAATTAGGAACGATTACAATTGAAAAAGATAAACTTACCTTTTCTAAAGAATTAGAATCTGGAACAAACGAAAAAAACTTGTTTGTAGACGAACTAAGAGCGATTGTAATGTTGAAGTATAAAAACAAAACCTTGCCATTTAACTTTGACAGCGGTGCAAAAGTAAGTTTGTTTAATAAAGCGTTTTATGAAACTTTCAAACCCCAGCTTGACCAAGACGGAACTCTTGATACCATAAAGTCTTCTAGTGCCGGTGCAGAAGTTGTTTCGACTGAAGTAGTAGTTTTAAAAGATCAGCCAATATCGCTTGGAAATAAAACAATTCAGCTTCCAAAAATGGAAATTTCCCCAAAGGATTACGGCGTTTATGGCGAAGTAAACTATGGGAATATTGGCCAGGATGTACTCGGCCAATTTGAAAAGGTCGTGATTAGTTTTGATGGCAATTATTTGAAACTAGAGAATTAGAATTAACCATAGAAGAATTATATAAATCAGGATAGTAATAACATACTATACCTGATTTTTTTTGCTAACTGCTTATTTAACCGCAAAGTTCGCAATCCCGATAGCTATCGGGATACGCAAAGTACACAAAGATATTTTTAGAGTTAAACTTATTATAAGTATTAAGAACGCAAAGCTGTGCAAATAAAACTTTGCGAATTTTTATTCTAGCCACAGA
>NZ_DHEI01000149.1:33615-35723 GCF_002399805.1 Flavobacterium sp. UBA4854 | reverse complement strand
TCTAAACTTTTGGGTGCAGTCTAAACATCTTCCTTTTTTTTATTTAATTTTTAATGAAAACTCGTTTTAAAATAAATAATAGCAACTATAAAACTAATAGTGGCGATATTACACCGATCATTATTCTTCCTGTATTATTATTTTCTTGTCCTAAAACTGTTTTTGAATAATCGCTATAACGGTAATATCTTCCGACATAAGTAGCAAAAAACTTTAAATTAAAGTTTTTTATAGGATAAAACTCAACAGTCGGAATTACTCCCCAAGCTGTTCTTACCCTATCTGACTTTTCTAGTGATGATATATCCTTCCAATAAGACGTGCTTATCATTCCTATTAAGGAAATTTTCCATTGTTCATTAATCGAGTAGACAGTTCTGAGCCAGTGTTCTATGTAATAAACATTTTCTGCCGCATGATCTAAAACAGTCTCAGGAATAAGAGAACTTACAACACCAGTTCGATCCAAATCTTCGATGCTCCATTTAAAATCATATTGGAAGAGCCATTTTTTTGTCCGAAATTGATTTCCTAACGCGGTATAGTACATATTTACTGGTCTGCCATTTTTTAATGCTTCTTGAAAGACACTAAAACTGTAGATTGTTTTAAATTTTCCATCTAGAAAACTCCCATTCCAATTTCCAATGTATGCAGCAGGGAATTTTGCTTCCTCAACATCGGGTACATTCTCATATAGTTCCGTGAAACTTTTCGTTCTCGAATTTAATATCTGACCCGATAAAACATGATTTTTTGATAGTGTCCAATTAAATTGAACCCCAGTTAAAAAATTATCTGAATTATCTACAATGTCGTTGTACTGATAAATATCAATTGGATTCATATCAAATTCATATCCTCCCCAATTTGCTGTCATTTTTCCGATAGCAATACTTGTACGATCAGATATTTTATACCCAATAAATGCTAAATCTGTTGAATGGCTAATGTTATCTACCGATTGCGTTTCTGGATCTCTTGTATATCTGTCTCTAAATCTAAAAAAAACTTTGTCTTTATAGACTTTTCCTTTTACTTCAAATCTAAACTGATTAATTTCAAAGCTACTTCCTGTGTAATTTCCACCCTCAAAATTATTATTTAGTCCAATTTGAGTATTAAAAATAACATCAATGTTATTCAACAGATCGGCTTTATTAGCTTTTATTAATGGTACAGTATGATTTACCGTTGTATCGGCCTGCTTTTCTTGTTGGGAATAAACATTAGACACCAATAAACTAAATGATAGTATTAAAAATAGTATACGCATATTTTTATTTTTTAGAATACTGTTATTTTACGTCATTTTCCTGCCTGCATCAATACTCAAAAAAGTACTCCTGCAGTTTTTTTGTGTCGTTTGTTTGTGTAAGTCCAAGCATTAGCAAAATTCTAGCTTTCTGAGGGACTAAATCATCTGCTACAATTGTTCCTAATTTTTGATCATCCGTTTCATCCAAAAGCGTAACTCTACCAGTTGCTACTCTTGAGGCTCGTACTACAACTACTCCTTTCTTCACTGCAGCTGCGACTGCATCTGAATTGACCTTGTTAAGATTTCCATTTCCTAAACCACCTGTTACAATTCCTTTTACTCCAGAATTCACATACGCATTTATAGCTGTTGCAGGAGCATCTGCATATAATTCTACTACTGCAACTTCTGGAAGTGTTTTTAATCCTGTGATATCAAAAGGCGTATCCTTGTTTGTTTTACGGAGTATTTTTTCATACATCACAACTTTTCCATCATAAACCTGTCCAATAGGTCCGCTGTTTGGAGCTGTAAAAGCATTTAAATGGGTTGTACTTGTTTTTAAAGCAGCCCGACCTGAAAATATATATTCATTAAATACCAACAATACTCCGCTATTTGCTGCTTGTTTTGAAGCTGCTAAAGTTACCGCATCAAAAAGGTTTTTTGGTCCGTCGGCGCTTATAGCAGTTGCAGGACGCATAGAACCAGTTATTATTACAGGTTTATCATAACGAGAGGTTAGAGATAAAAAATAGGCAGTTTCTTCTTGAGTATCTGTGCCATGTGTTATGACAATGCCATCTGCTTCATTATTTTTGTAGATTTCATTAATTCTATTATTGAG
>NZ_DHEI01000149.1:23088-33448 GCF_002399805.1 Flavobacterium sp. UBA4854 | reverse complement strand
CCTGTGATATCGGCAATTTTTTCTATACCCGGAACAGCACCAATCAGATCCTTAATAGGGAGTTCTCCCGCTTTATATGCAGAACGATCTGCCGATGCTCCTTTTCCAGCGATTGTTCCTCCTGTCGCCAAAACTTTAATTCGTGGCAATTTTTGCGCATAAACACCTGTAAATAATAAAACTGATAGAAGTAACGTAAGTAATGTTTTCATAATTAAGTAGTTTTTCAATTAGATTTATTGTTTTTTTGAATTTTCCCAACTAGTCACATATTCCATTATGACTTTGCGAACATTTTTCCCTAGTATTAAATAGCTATCTGTGGGAAGATTGGCCAATGATACTCTTATGCTCCACTCCGGACCAGCAAAACCGCCTCCGTTTAAGAGTACTATTGCTGTTTTTTCAGCCAAACGGAACAAAACATCTACAGGCTCAAAATTTTTCTTCATCCAATCGGCAAACTCATTTCCGTAAAAATGTTCTGCGGCTACCATAATATCAATTTCAGAATAATATCCAGCTCTCATCGGATCTTCTATAATTGGAACTTCTAATCCCTCCCATAAAAGTTTTAAACGTTTTTGGATAATAGACTGCGTCAAAGTTTTGTAAACATCTTGAGTATCCAACAGACAAAAAGCGGAGAAAAGCATCATTTGAAATTGCTGCGGAAGTGACAAACCTGCTGTGTGGTTTAAAGCTACTTGTCGGCTATCGGCTACAAGCCTGTCAATAAACTTAATTTTTTCTGGTTCTAAAGTTAAAGTAGCATAACGATCATGAAGCTCTTTTTTACGATCATCGCTAAGAGCAGCAATTTTTTTATCAAAAATGTTATTTTCATGAATTGCAATAGTTCCCAATCTCCATCCTGTACATCCGAAGTATTTAGAAAAAGAATAAACATTGATCGTATTCTCAGGAATAACAGACATCAGAGACCTAAAATTATTGATAAACGTTCCGTAGACATCATCTGTAATAATCATTAATTCCGGATTGTGGTTTTTAACAATATCAGCGATATAATTAAGCGTTTTTGTACTCATTGCAGATGACGGAGGATTGCTAGGATTAACCACAAATGCCACTTTAATCTCCGGATCTTTCAATTTGTCTAACTCAGAGTCTGGGTATTGCCAAGTATGAAAACCGTTTTCACCCACACCACTTGCCTGCACATGCACGACATCAAAATTGTAACGCTCTAATTCGGGAATTTCTATATAAGGTGTAAATGTTGGAGTTAACAATGCTATTTTATCTCCTCGCTGTGTAAGGTAGTTTTGCATGAAAGAATCAAAAATATAGCACATTGCTGCTGTACCCCCTTCTACTGCGAAAATATCGAATTTCCCGATATTGCTGCCAATACCGCACATTTCTTGTATTAAATAATCGTGCACTATTATTTCAATGTGGCTTAACATACGATCTGGAACAGGATAATTAAAACCAATTACGGCTTCAATCCATTCTCTAATCCAAGCATCGGCATCAAAATCATGATTATCAACGCCATAATGATACGTTTTTTCTAGAAGTGATGCTCCTGGCGAATCTTTATGATTACTTAAAAATTCTTCAAAGCGTTTTGCTACTCCTGTTTTATTCTGTACAATTCCAGCCAAAATACCTTGTTCCTCCATAACGTTTCGACATTCGCCAAGTGCAAATTGTCCAAACAAAAAGAAAGCTTCTCTTGGAACAGTTGCAATCCAATTCGGATTTCCTCTTCCTGCATTAAGTGTTATCGCGGTCGATTTTAATGCACTTTCATCTGCCAAGCGAATAAGTTCATTTTTAATTTCAAAGGGGCTAAGAGTTTGGAGTGTTTTCTCTACTTCTCGTGATGTCTTAATTTTAGAAATATCAATTGCCATAATAAAAATTTTTAAAGATTTTTAGAACTAAACGATTTATCAACTCATCATTAGGATAACAACAACGCCCCAGATAATAAGCAAGGTATTTCCAACCGCATAAGTAACGGTATAACCTAAAGCAGGCGTTTTACTTTTAACAGCATCTTGCAGTGCTCCGAGAGCTGCGGTAGTGGTTCGCGCTCCTGCTGCACATCCTAATGTAATAACAGGATGAAATTTAAAAACATATCTACCTAACAAAAGGGCTAATATTAAAGGAAGTGTAGTGGCAGCGGCGCCAGCAATGAAAAGTCCCCATCCAGCTTCCTGAAATCCGACAATAAAACTTGGCCCTGCGGTAATACCTACTACGGCTATAAATATGTTTAAACCTACATTATTCATAACCCATAAAGCAGGTTCTGGAATACGTCCAAATGTTGGATGCTGTCCGCGAAGCCATCCAAAAATAAGTCCCGAAATTAAAGCACCTCCGCTTGTGCTTAAACTAATTGGAACACCACTGATTTTTAAAGTAAGTGCGCCAAACAAGCCTCCCAAGACAATTCCTAATCCAACAAATGCCATATCTGTTGCATTTGTTGCCCGATCTGCATAACCTATATGCGATGCTGCTCGATCAACATCTTTCTTAGTTCCAACAAGCTCAATTAGATCGCCTTTATTAAAAGTTGTGTTAGGTAGAACAGGCATATCAATTCCTGCTCTTTTTAAAGATCTTATGACAACACCATGTGCAATTTTACTGCCTCTTAACTCTCCAATAGTTTTGTTTAGAACCTCTTTTTTTACAATCATAACCGTTAAGACTTCTACAGGAAAATTAAGGAGTTCAACATCTAAAACTTCTTTTTCGTTTACAGCCACATAATTCATCATAAACTCTCTTCTGCCACCAAGTGCAATAACATCATTTTCTTCTACGATGGTATCTTTTTCGGCATCAAAAATGTCTTTTCCTTTACGAATTCTTTCTATAAACAAATGCCTCCCTTTGCTTTCCAATTCTGCTTCAATAGCTGCAACGGTTTTATTACATCCAAATGATTGTGCAGAGATCTGATAAGCATTGTAAATCACCCTATCATAAGCCGAAGCCATGCTAGGATCATCGCCAATGGAATCTCCTCCAAGTTGGATTTCGAGTTCTTTTGCTTTTTCGACTAGATTTCCGCCCAAAAGTTTGGGGCCAATAGAAGCCAGAATCCATGCAGATCCAGCCGTTCCAAAAATATAGGTTACGGCATATGCGACAGGAATTTTGTTAATTAAAGCTGCTTTTTCTGCTGCTGGAATATCTAGCTGATTGATTGTATCTGATGCCACACCAATTACAGCTGAAATAGTCTGAGAGCCTGCAAGCATACCCGCTGTGAGTCCCATATCGTATCCCATTATTTTACCTATAAAATAAGGGCAAACCAAACACAATACGCATACAATAGCGGCAAAGAACATCTGGGGTAAACCGTCTTTTTTTAAGCCTCCAAAAAATTGAGGTCCGACGCTGTAACCGACAGCAAATAAAAACATAAGAAAAAAAACAGATTTTACAGCCGGGGCAATAACAATGTCCAATTGTCCGACTAAAACTCCAACAAGCAAAACACTTGTTACGGTTCCTAAAGAGAAACTTCCGATTTTAAATTTACCAATGAAATATCCTAAAGATAATGTAAGAAAAACAGCTAATTCAGGATATTGTTTAAGTGTAGTTATTAACCAATCCATATAATTATTTTTACGTAATGTGAAGATAATCAAAAAATTAGCTCAAACTAAGAAAATTTTTACTTATTTAGATTAATTAACAATCGTTTAATTCTTACAAAACAAATAAAGCTGTAAAAAATCCATAAAAAGATTAAATGAAACAAAGCAGATGCGTTTTCCCATAATCCTGCTCCTGATTGTACCATCCTCGTATATATGGCTATAAAAGGAGTTGTGGGCAATAAATTGGCCAGCCATTGTAATAGTAAAGGAAGTGATTCGTGTGGCCAGCTGTATCCTGTAATTAAAAATATCGGGTAAGTTGAAAATGCCATCATTTGCAAACAAACTAATTGAGATTTGAACAATGAACCAATAAATTGTGCCATCGGAACTAATGTTGCGATAAATAAAACCAGTAAAATACCCAGCTCTAAACCATTTGCGCGTTGAGGCAAATCGAGTATTTTATAATTTACATTTAAAAAGAAAAATGCATAAGACGAAAACAACAGTAAATAGAACAAACCTTTTCCCCATATTCCGTTAGAAACACCTGCATTTATCCATTCGCGCAAGCGTAAATTTTGCCGTTCTCCAGCCACACTTTCAGACAAACCTATTAGCAGTGTCTGCTGTAAAATTAGAGCTAATAGTCCAGGCAGCAGAAACGCTCCATAGCTGGATCTTTCATTAAATAATGGACGATAATCTAAATTGACTGGCATTACATTATCCATCGCGGCGGCTGTGCTCATTCCTTCGCTTTTCTGAAAATATTGAAGTCTTACTCCTGCGCCTATTGTCAGACAGATTTGTTGCACACTCATTAGCAAATCACTTGAAGGCAAAAAACGTGAAGCATTTACTGCCAGAACTACGTTACTTTGTTTTAAACTTAATAAATTCGTTTCTGTTCCTTCAGGAATATAAAAATAGCCTTGACAATTGCCCTGATACATTTGCTCTTCGGCATCTTTTAAATTAGAAAAATGAATTAATTGCACTATCGGAGAGTTATCAATATTTTGCTGAAGCAATCGTGATAATCTAGAATGATCGTCGTCTACAACTCCAAGTTTTACTTCAAATTCTTCTTTATTAATATAGATACTGCCATAAAAAAAAGCATACAATAAAGGCGCAATAAGAAGCGTAAGAAGCAGACTATGATCTTTTCCTATTAATGAAACTTCTCTAAAAAAGAGACTAATCAATGAGTTTTGCTTCTTTTTTTTCATCGAAAACTAAATTAAATTGACGTCGAAACAATAAAATTGCTGTTGGAAACATTACGGCACAAAAAATTAGGAGTTTGATTAAATCTCCTTGGGCATATTTTAAAGGCAGATTCATATAATACAGTTTAAAAAATCCGTCTAAAAATGCGGTATATGGCATTATAAGCGCATAATATTGATCGTACCATGGCATTGCCCAACGCGGAAATGTAAAACCGCTGAATACAAAAGCTGGAGAAGTATAAAACAAAGCAACATCTCCAGACAGCATTACATCTTTGAATAATGCAGAGATAAACATTCCAATTCCTATACAAGCCAAAGACAGAAAAGTGTAAATAACAAAAAACTTTCCTGTCGCACTAGGAACTCCAATATCGAAATAAGGAAATACGACAAAAGCAATCAAAATAAAATTAATCCAGCTCACTACAAGATGAGCAATTGTCTTTCCTGCAATTACATTAATAACAGAGCCATTTGAACAATGATACAACTCCTCCATGGTTTCGGTTTTCCATTCATAATTTAATGCCAGCATACAGCTTATAATCAAAATCATCTGCATACTTACTGTAATTAATCCAGGGACCAAATACTCCTGATAATTATAAGTAGCATTATAAAGCTGATAAGCATTTAGTTTTATCGGATTAGCAAGTGCCATGGCTTGATCTGCTTTCATTCCTGTTTTTACAAGTTTTTGTAAAACTATTCCTGTACTACCTGTAATTATAACTTCTGCCACAGCTTTGTAAATCATTTTTGCAGGAACCAGAGAAGCGGCATTCGTATATAAAGTCACAGTGCTTGGATGCCTGCTATAAATATTTTTTTGAAGATTTGCTGGAAAATGAACAGCTCCTAAAATTTTGCCTTCGTTAATTAATCTTTTAACCTCTTCTTCACTATAAACACGACGCGTAATATTTAGAGATTCTTTTTGTTCTAATAAAAAAGTAAGTTGTCTACTTATGGCGCTTTGATCATCATCCCAAATGGCAAAAGCTAAGTGTTTGGCTTCTTGTTTTTGATATATAAAAGCATAAAATGTAAATAATATAGCTGGAACAACTAACATAACAAGGTAAAACACCTTCAAATTTAGAATGCGCTTCCATTCTCTAATCATTATATTTATTACGCTGTTCATCAAGGTAGAATTAGTGAAGCCGTCATACCTGAACGTAATCCTTTTATTTCCGCTAATTTTTCAGGTCTAAACTCAATTGTAAATGTTCTGAGTTCAAACTCGCCTTTATCTTTAGAAGGCACCCAATTGGCAAATTCTAATGTTGGAGCAATAGAACTAACTACGACATCAAAAACTTCAGGATCGCAACCAGGAACTTTTACAGAAGCTTTAGTCCCCACTTTAAGGAGATTTGCTTTGTCTTGCCTGATATTAAATTTTATTACCGTCGAATTTTTCTTTTCAATAGTCATCATAGGATAACCAATAGAAACAATTTCTCCCTGATGGGTAACCATACTTGAGATCACACCATCTGCCGGAGCCAACACTCTAGTATTATCGCCAAGCGCTTTTGTTAGTTCGTATGCCTCTTCGGCTTGTTTTACAATTGCATTTGCCGTTTTTAATAATTCTGGTCTTGCACCGTCTTTTAGCATTTTCAGGTTTAATTTTGCGGTTTCCATTTCTTTTTTGGACGCCTGAAATTTAAAATAAAAGACATCTTTTTCTTGACCCGATATTACATCAGCATTATACAAACGTTCCATTCGATCGTAAGTAGTGCTAAACAATTTGTATTGCTCCTCACTTATTTGATATAGCTTCGAAGTCGCTTCAATAAGTTCTGGTCTTGCACCTTGAGTAAGCAATTCCTGCTGTCCTTTTGCGGCATCAATTGCTGCCAATGCTTGTGCCTTTATCGCATTGATTTCGTTTGAACGAAGTATAGCAACCAATTGACCTGTGTGCACCGTATCACCTTGTTTTACCAATAAGGAATCGAGTCTCCCTGGAAACTCCGCTGCGACATCGACACTTGATGCATCGACCATTCCAATAAAGTTATTTTCTGAATCATTATTTCCTTTAAGAAAAAAGATCAATGCTATAACAACTACTAAAATCGGAATTAGCAGCGCCCAATAATTTTTAAAAATATCTTTCATCTATTTAATAAATTGAGTGATTCTTGTTGGTTCTCCTATACTATTTAAATATTCTGCAAGTGCCACATAATACCCAAAAACAGCCGTATAGTATACTTTTTCTATCTCTGTTTCAACTAGCAGAGCATCATTAACATCTTTTGGCGATGACATTTGATTGTTCATTCTCTGCGTTATCAAGCTACTTGTTGTACGGGCTTCTTTTCGCGCTGCTTCTAGTGCTTCAACATCTTTTTCGAGAGAATCCATTTTATTTTTTGCAGCTTTAGACTTTACCTGAAGCAGCAAACTCACATTTTCTTCTCCTAATCTAGCTTCGTCGATTAATTGCTTAGCAGCCTGTGTACGTTTGCTTGTCTGGGCATTAAATAAAGTCCATTGCAATTCTAAAGCAACAAACCAATCTGGAATGGCAACAGGAAGATCTTTTTGATAAAGGTTGAAATTTCCAACAGCAAAAACGTTTGGCAATGCTAGAGATTTACTTATTTTTTCAGCAGTTTCAGCATATGCTATTTTGCTTTCTGCCATTTGCTGAACTGGATTGGTAAGCCAAAAATCTTTCTTTGGTTCGCTTAAATTAATTCTATTGTAATTTAATGTATCCGAAATCGTCAAAACCTGATCTAGATCGGCTCCCATTAATTTGTTCAATTCAATTTGTGCATTTTTTTTATCATTCTCGATGGAGTTAAATTGACTTTTTGCTTGAATTAAAACTACATTCGTCCAATTTTTTTGATATGGAGGCAGAATTTCATTTTTTACAGACTCTTCGGCATAGGTTTTATTTTTATCTAAAGCCGTGATAATCATTTGCTGTTTCTGCATTAAAGAATTAAGATACAGTATTCTTAAATATTGAAGTGTTATTAAGAAAGTTACTTCTTTATCTACAGCTTCGACATTAAGTCCAGCCGAAGTAACGACAGACTGAGCAAGATCTACAGAAGAATTTAATTTATTTCCTAAATAAAGAGGTTGCCTCACTCCCACACCTGCCAAAAAATAAGACTGTTCGCTTAAAGACGGATTGTAATTGGGATAAATGCCTCCGATTATAGTTTTCGAAGTATTATAAATTCGATCCTGCGCGGCTTGCGATAAATTACCTCCTGTGATTTCATTATATATCTGATTGGCCGTATTGACACTCTGCTTTGATGACCCTTCTACAATTCCGTCTTTAACTGACTGCAGATTAATTGTTAAAGGACTGCTTAAATAAGTATAGCTGGATAAAAGATCTACTTTTGGAAAATAACTGTTCTTTTCAGCCTGAAGATTATATTCTACTGTTTTTAAGCCCGATTTGGCTTGCTTTAGCGAAATATTATTTTGTTTTGCAGCATTAAAACAATATTGAAGCGATGCTGTTTGGGCATTTACCTCCAAACTAATAAGAGCAACTGAAAAGAGAATTAAATAAAACTTGGCTTTTAAAAGTTGTATCTTCATAACATTGCTCTTAATTTAATTTTTAAATATTCATTTACATATATAACTAAACATTATTATTTTAAACTTGGAGTAACTGCATAAATCCACACTTTTAATCTGGGGAACTTAAAAGTATCACAGCTCTATTATTGAAGGAGTATTTATTTGCATTTGAAATTAAAAATATTCAAAAGTGCAATCTTTAAATTTAGTAATCAGCTCCCTTTCAACATTATAAAGTTAGCTTTTTTTTCTTAGGAAACCAGTTTATTTATAAAATGAAACAAAATATTATCTGAAAAACTTACACATAAATAAGCTATTTGTACTCATTTCTGATAAAAAGAATATTTATGAACTAATTTCTTTTTAAAGTTTGATATAATACATGAAAGCAAAAGCCTGCAAAAATTAATTCACAGGCTTCTCTTGCATTTCAACTTCTAGTATTATTTAAGCAAGATTTTTGCTTTTTCTTCTAGTAATCTTTGCCCAATACAAAAGATATACAATTCCTAAAACGAGAATCAGAATATCAAATTTCATAATCTGCGGAATACGCATAATTTGATCGCTGTAATAACTTCCGCCTAAAAGTGCTCCACAACCAATTCCAAGTTCCATCGAAATATACATTGTGGCAACCGCTTTTCCTCTATGATCGGGATTACTTAAATCGATAGTCCAAGCGCTGACTGCTGGAGACAAAATCCCTGTACCAATTCCGTAAATTGCTGCTCCAACCAATAGCATCTGAATATCTCTTCCTTCACTTATTACAAAAAGTGCAAAAGCCGTTATAATTAATCCTGCCAATATCACTTTTGGTCGCCCATGTCGGTCTGAAACTTTTCCTGCTCCAAAACGAACTAAAACTGAGGCCACCGTAAAAGCAGTAAAAAATATACCTTTATTGGTTGCTCCAACATGCTCGCTCCAATCTGGAATTAAAGTCAAAATAAGTCCAAATGCGGTGTATGAAAGAAAAGTAATAATTCCTGCAGGAAATACATTTTTGTCTACGATATCTTTTCGTCCAATAATAAACATAGATCGGTTCAGCTTTTCTTTTGTAGCAAGAGTTTCTTTCATATTCATTACGATAATAATAGAGAAAAAAGCCAAAAATGATGAGCAGTAAAACATGATATTAATTCCGTACAAATTCACAATCAAACTTCCTAATGCAGGTCCGAGCGCTCCACCAATACTAAAACATAATCCGTGCATTCCTAAAGCTTCGCCCCATCTATGTTGCGGAATAATATCTGCCACATAGGCTGATGTCGATGTAGGTTTAAATCCTGTTGAAAAACCATGAACCAAACGCAACAATAAAAATCCGGAAACAGAACTCAAAATCGGATAAAGAAATCCGCATACCACACAAACCGAAGATCCGATTGCCATAACAGGAACTCTTCCCCATTTATCGGTAAGTTTACCGCTAAAAGGACGCGAAATTGCAGCCGTTAAAGTAAATAAGGAAATAATAAGTCCTTTGTATTCTGCTCCTCCCAAACTGCTTAAGTAGTTTGGAAGCTCAGGAATCATCATATTAAAACTTGATGAAAATAATAAAGAACTCAAACAAAGTAAAATGAATTGTAGGGTGTAGATTGATTTTTCGTTTTGTGACATTATTTGTTTTTTGATAACTAAAGGCTGATAAGGAATATCTATTTTCTAGAATAATTCCAGCTGATTGTTTGGGTTTATAGGTTTCTTTTTTGGAGGTTTTGCATCTCCAAAAACGGTTTTTCCTCCATATTTATGCGATTCTTCTCGTTCTCTCTGAACAAGAGCATCAAAATTTGAATTTGGAGTAAAGCTTTCTTCTGCTTTCCGCGAAATTTCAGATAGTTTCTGAATAGCGCTTAATTTATCGCTATTGCCAATTTTGGCGCGATTAATAGCTCTTTGAAGCGTATCTAT
>NZ_DHEI01000149.1:22516-22917 GCF_002399805.1 Flavobacterium sp. UBA4854 | reverse complement strand
CCATGAGCAAAAGAAAAACGAGCAGGATCTTCAAATCGTGTTGGAGTTCCATAAATAATTTCGCTCACTAATGCTAATGACTGCAAAGCTCTTGGCCCCATTCCTTTTAAAAGCAGTAATTCTTCAAAATCTTCTGGTTTGTTTTCGTGAGTTGTCCAAAGCATTGCGCCCAATCTTTTCATATTCACATCTTCTATTCTCACATCGTGATGCGCAGGCATAGAAAGATGCTGCATTTCTTTTATGATTTTAACCGGCGATTCTTTTACCAGCTCTAAAATTCCTTCTCGAGATTTTGTAGCGGCGTTGGCAGTAAGGTTCAATATAGAACCTTGATTTTCGCCATAAATAAAAGTATGAGGTTCGTTTATAAAAGATTTCAAATCTTGAGAATGCCAATG
>NZ_DHEI01000149.1:19804-22232 GCF_002399805.1 Flavobacterium sp. UBA4854 | reverse complement strand
GTTTTTTCGCCAACAAATAAAAGTTCCTGCGGCGTTGCCATAGAATGTTTTCCTTTACCTCCGCAGATATAAATTCCGAGTTCTTTAGAATGCGGATTAACTGATTTTTTTAAAGCGCCAAGTACCGAAGTTGTAATTCCAGACGAATGCCAATCCATTCCCATAACAGCGCCAAAACTCTGAAACCAAAACGGATTGCTCAATTTACTGATAACTTCGGCAGTAGAAAATTCCATCGCAATGGTTTCGACAATTGCAAAACCAAGTTTAGACATGCGCTCAGCAAGCCACATTGGAACATGTCCATAATGTAAGGGAAGGTCTGCCGTGCCTGAACGTTTCATTTGTGAGGAATTTATAATCCTGCAAAAATACTTCTTTTAATTGTGAAATGTGAAATGTAAAATGTGAAATGTGGGATGTGAGATGTGAAGTGTAAAATGATACTCGCATCTTTCATTTCACATCTAACATCTAACAATTAAACAATCTCAATATCTTCTACTGGTTCTTCAACGGTCTCTATATTGTCGTCTAACCAAGCAACAAAAAGTTTGTAACCTATTGAAAATACAATTGGTCCTACAAACAACCCAATAAAACCCGACATGATAAAGCCACCAATTACACCAAGAAAAATAACAAGCATTGGCACAAGCGCGCCTTTTCCTAATAAGAGCGGTTTTAGGACATTATCTGATAATCCGCTGATGATGAAAAATACTGTCCAAAAAATGGCGTAACCAGAATCTCCTGTTGAGAAAAGATAAATGATAACTCCAATATTAATAATAATTGGTCCAATCTGTAAAATAGAAAATATAAGACAAATCAAAGTCAAAATTCCTGCATACGGAATATCAGCACAAAACAATCCAATCGCCTGAATAATAGTTTGGATAACCGCAACCCCCAAAATTCCTTTCACGACTTGATAAATTGTAGAAACCGAAATTGTCATAATCTCTTCAGCCTCATTTCCAGCAATTTTTTTAAGGAATTTCATAAAAAAAGCTTTTCCTCCTGGCGATACTAATAAAATACCCGCAATAATAATAGATAGAATAAACTGAAGAAAAGCAGCACCAGAACTCAAAATACTAGCCATAATTTTAGAAGTTAATTCTTTTATCTGGTCTTGGTATTTAATAACTCCCTGCTCCAAATCTGTCGACATCGAAAGTAAAAATTCGTAAAGCGGTTTTCCTATTATTGGCCATTCTTTTATAGAAGCTCCGGGTGGCGTAATTTTTAGCGTTCCTGCATCAAAACTATCTTTCAATTCTAAGAAATTTCCCGTTGCCGCTTTTAGGAAATAAATTAAAGGCAGTATCATTATAGCGATAATCAAAATAGTAATGACAACTGACGCCAATGCTTTAC
This sequence comes from Flavobacterium sp. UBA4854, assembly GCF_002399805.1. NCBI lineage: Bacteria > Pseudomonadati > Bacteroidota > Flavobacteriia > Flavobacteriales > Flavobacteriaceae > Flavobacterium > Flavobacterium sp. UBA4854. The sequence continues at coordinate 20,849 of NZ_DHEI01000149.1, read as the reverse complement.
GTCCTTTTAGAATTTTCTGCAACGAATTAAACAAAGGATAAAATACCACCGACAGAATTACAGCCCAAAGAATTGGCATAAAAAAAGGCAACAGCAATTTAAGACAAAATCCTACAAGGAGAAAAATGAAAAATAACTGCAAAATAGTATCAAAAAGTTCTTTTCTCTTATTCGAATTAGTTGTTGTTTTCATGGTTATATTTTTTAATGGTGAATGGTAATTATGAGTTATAAATTGTGAATTGTTAATGGTAAATGATTTCTCTCCATAAATCTCTTTTCTAACTTCTTTCTTATTAATACTCTAATCTTGGTTCTTGCCTCTTGATTCTTCTTTACTTCCCAGTCTTATTAATAGAGAAATTAGCATCAGAAACCAGTCTTCCAATTAAGATAACAGGATATAAAACGCCTATAAGAACTTCAATTTGAACTAAAGAGCGTGCCAACGGATGAAGAGGCACTATTTCTCCAAAACCTGTTGAAGTCATACTGATGTAGCTGAAATACATAAAATTAGCTTGGTCGCTATTGCTTGCAAATTTTGACTCTGCAATCTGAAAAGAACCTTCGATATGGTTATAAAGAAATAAATAAAGCACCGACCAAAAGTGAACTAAAAGCATATAGACTACAATAGATCCTATGATGCGATAAGTGGTTACAGGACCTGGCTCTAAAACTTTTACTAAAACCAAAGAGATTAAAAGAAGCATAATAGCAACCGAAAAAATAAGATCGGCAAATAAAATAAAGACATTATGGTTTAAATAATTAATCCATTGTATAATAAGAAACAGAATAGGGATTATTGAAATACTTATAGCTTGCTTTCTATGTTTTGATAATGCCACAATTCCCGCAAAAAGAAACAGCATCCAAAATATATTGACAGCCACCATAAAATGAGATTTACTGCCAAAAAACGGAATAGCAATAAAATGCATAATACACAAAAGTATCAGCATGCCGCTAAGTCCCTTTTCTTGGGTCCAAAAGCGGTATAAAAAACGATCTTTATTTGCTATCATAATATAAATCAATG
>NZ_DHEI01000149.1:14070-19636 GCF_002399805.1 Flavobacterium sp. UBA4854 | reverse complement strand
TCTTTCTTCTTTAGTCTCAAATCGGTATTGGTTCTACTTCTACTCTTCCTATTGGTCTACGCCAAAGTTTGAAAATCAGAATAATAAAAATGGGCAGAAAACAAATTGCCGACATGACGAGATAAATATCTTTGTAAGCCAACAAAATAGAAGCTTGGGAAGTTTGGTTAGAAAGACTTTTTTCTGCTTTTTTCTGCGCCTCAGCATCAGATAATCCCAGGAATAAAAATTTCTTTTTTGAATTTTCTAGTTGGCTTTCTGCTTGCTTGTTTATTGCACTTAACTGCTGACTTAAGCCCGTTTTATGCTGTATATTCATTTTCGAAATAAAGGTTCCCAAAACAGCACCGCCCAATAAAGAAGCAAAAATGGCTTGAGCTATAATTCCTGTCATCATCCGTGAAGTGCTTAGCTGCGGTGGAACACCTTCTGAAATATAGAGTAACGAAACAGGAAAAATAAATCCCATTCCTACCCCTTTAAAAATTAAGGGCAGATAAAAATCAGAGGCATCGATTCCTGGATAGAACCTGAAGTAGAGCGTAATATGATAAATTCCGTAACAGGCAAAACCAATTATCCAAATTGTGGCCAAATAAATACGTTTGTATAAAAGATAAGTCGAAAGCGGAATCGAAATGCATAATCCGATCAGCAATGAAAGATGTGTTACTGCCCCAAGAACAGAATCAAATCCTAAAACATTGGTCATATAACCTGTAACCACACTTCCTGTTCCGTTCATTATCCCGATATAAAACATCATTAAAGCACCTACAATTACATTTTTAAATTTGTAAACATCAGGATTAATTAAAGGTTCTGCCGTAAAACGAACATGAAGCAGATAAATGCCCACAGTAATAAATAAAAATGCAAAAGCGAGAGTTATTTTAGGGTCACTAAGCCAATTTCTCGTTTGTCCTTCAGCGCACAAAAAAAGAATAATCGCAAAAAATAAAACCATAATAATCCAACCTCTCCAATCAAATTGAAATTTAGTTTTAAGCGGTGCAACATCAGCTTTGTAAAAATACCAAGCCAGAATAATACAGATTAAAAAATTGAGATTTAAGAAATAAACTCCAAATGTCCAGTTATGAAAACTCACAAAATTTGCTCCTAAATATTGATACAAATGCTGGCTCCCTTTTTGTATAAACTGAAAAATGCCATACATCAAAGCCATATTTAACGATGGATTGTATTTTAATAAAATAGGCACCATAGAAGCAAATATTCCGATTATGGAAACAATTGCTAAAAGAGAACGACATAAAACAAACCACGCAATAGTTGGCGCAAACAATGAAGCGGTATTAAATAAAAGTGATAAAAATGAAACCGATAAAATCATGGTACGCACTTTAATTTGTTTTCCTAATTTTAATCCTAAAGGCAAAAAAGCTAGCATGGCAAAAATGGGAATGTAAACGGCGTAACTAAAAGCTGTAGTAGAAGGTGCAAAATGTCCTAATAGCTGCGAATTATCATAAGTCGTTACATTCAATCCGTTAAAAAAAGGAATCGTCAGGATATACAATCCTGTCAGTGTAAAAAGGCTGCTTTTTTTTCCTGCAAACATCTTTTACTTTTTTACTTTAACTGTAACATTCATTCCTGGTCTTACATCTTGAAGCTCTTTAGACGAAACTTCAAATTCAATTTTAACGGGAATACGCTGCGTGATTTTTACAAAATTTCCGGTCGAATTATCTGGTTCTACCATCGAGAATTTGGCTCCTGTTGCTGGCGAAAAACCCATTACTTTTCCTTTAAATTCTTTTCCGTCCAGAGCATCGATTGTAATGGTAACTTCTTGACCTTGCTTGATTTTTTCGATTTGAGTTTCTTTAAAATTTGCAGAAATCCATAATTTTTCACTCAGCACCATGGTGGCAATAGTTTGATTGGCATTAATTAATTCGCCAATAGATAAATTTCTTTCGCCAATAAAACCATCCGCGGGCGAGATAATTGCCGTATAAGACAACTGAAGTTTGACCGCATCCAAATCGGCTTTCTTTCTAGCAACAGTTGCTGTGGCGGCTTCCAGATTAATCGAACTTTGTTTGGTCATAGAGCTACTTGCATCTAAGCCTTTTCTTCCTGCTTTAACATAAGCTTCTTCCGATTTTAATTTGGAAATAACCTGATCGTACTGATTTCGCGTTACAGCCGAATCTGCATACATATTTTTAAAGCGCTGATAATCTTTTTGGGCTTTTTCTAAACTCGCCAAATCACCTGCTAATTTTTCTTTTCCCGAAGCCTGATTAGAAACTGAGGTTGTAATATTTTGTTGTAACGAATGTAGATTTCCTTCGGCTATAGCCAAATCTGCATCGGCTTGTCTAACTTTAATGAGGTATTCTTCATCGTCTAAAACAACCAAAGTATCTCCTTTATGCACCAACTGATTGGATTCAAATTTTATTTCTTTAATATGTCCCGTAGCGCGAGCCACAATATTGTTCATATAAGCTTCGACCTGAGCATTATTTGTCGTTTCGTAAGAACTGAAATCGAAGAATAGGCTTAAAATCCACAATCCTCCTGTTATTAAAAAAACAAAAGACAAAATCGTAAGAACTCTGTTTCTTCTTTTTTCGCTTTTCTGAATTGTGCTATTTTGTATATCTGCTTCGCTCATAACAAGATAAATTAAAGTTTGCCCATTGCGTACTGAAGTGAATAGTATTGAATAATCAAATCTAAATTGGCATTTACCAACGAAATACGAGAGTTGTTTAATTGTAATTCGGCATCTACAATCTCACTTATTAAAGCAAAATCATTGTCGTATCGGCTTTTTACAATTTTATAATTGCTCATAGACAATTCTACATCTTTCTTATAGGTTTTGATGTTTTCTTTGCTTTCTGCATATCTCACATAAGCATTTTTAACTTCTGTAGAAATCTGATCTTTGGTAACTTCTAGAGCTAAATTGCTTTTATCAATTTCCAATTTGTCTCCGCTTATGCGATGTTTTAAATTGTAAAAACTAGAAATATCCCAATTTAAAGAAAGTCCTGCAGCCCAATAATTAAGTAAATTAACATAATTGGGCCATTGCGCCGGATATTCTGTATTTAGAATAAGATTTGCATTTAAATTAGGTTTAAATCCGCTTTTGGTCAAACTCAATGATGATTCTGATAATTTGATTTTTACGACAGCCCGTTTTATCTCTTCGCGGTTAGCAAAAGCTTCTTCTAAACTTTGCTGCAAATTCATATTTTCTGTCGGAATCATGCTTTCTGCCACTTCTGGTTTCAGAATGGTATTATTTGGAAAACCAATCAATATATCAAGATTATTGCTGATTATTTCGATGGTATTGGTACTTCTAAAGACCGAAACCTTAAAGTTTGATTGCTGTAATTCGGTTCTTAAAAGATCACTCGTCAAGTTCTGGCCATTCTTTACACGCGATTTTAATTGATTGATTCGGATATCGGTATTTATAATATTTTGTTTTGTAACCTCAATCTGACGGTATAGTTTTTCGAGTGTAAAATATTGCTCTGTTATGGCGTTTTTAACATCAGCTTCGGTCATTCTCACAGCAGATTGCTGCATTTGGGTAATTAATTCCTGTTGGTTAATTCTAGTATTAAGAGCGTTTCCTGCATAAATTGGAAGTGAAGAAACAACATTGGCAAATGCCTGATGATTGTAATAATCTACAGTAACTTGGCTTTCATAAAATCCGTTATACAATTTAGGATCGCCAATATAATTGTATCCGCCGTTTAAGTTTATCCTTGGCATTTTTGCAATTTTAGCCTGACCAACATTTTCGTTAGCAATAGCCAAATCAGCATTTGCCAGTTTTAATTGCCGGTTATTTTTAATGCCTAATAAAATTGCTTCGTCGAGCCTTATTTTTTTTGCAGAGGCGAGGCTAACGGTATCTTGCTGCGCAAAACTTAAGTTAGAACCGCAGCACAATAAAACTAGAGCCAAATGTTTTATGTTTGGAGCTCTAAATTGCCAATAACTCATTCGATTATATTGATTTAATTTTGCTTTTTTCAGGAATTTGTAATCAATATTATTTAGCAAACATTTCAGATAAATTTGCAAATTCACCTGTTTTTAAAGTAACCGTACAGGCTTCTAAATTTGCTTTTTTTAAGGCAGTTATTTCACGAATTAAATATAGACAATTAATAATCAACGCTTTAAATACAAATATTCAAAATGGTTTCATTTTATAAGATGAAACCATTTTGAAACTTTTTTAAGTCTATCCAAAGACAAAAAAAAAGCAATAATCAAGTAGATTATTGCTTTTTACAAATAAATAAAAATATAGTTTTCGGCGTATAATTCTATTTTTCTGCTTTTGCAGCATCTAGCAAAACTGCCAATTGAATACAAGGAGCGTCTGAGCGATTGCTCCAAGCGTGATTGGTTCCACGCTGAATTACGATATCTCCAGCTCTCAATAAAGTTTCTTCTTCATCAACAATTAGATAAATTTCACCAGAAATTATGATAATATAATCTAAAGTATCGGTCTGATGCATCAAAGGATGTGGTTGTCCTTCTGTGACTATAATACCTAAATCTTTATCGGGGGGAATCTGGACGTAACGAAAATAGCTTCCGTTTTTGGGTGTGTTTGGAAAAGCCGTATTCTCAATAACTTTTTCTTCAAATTTTGCTGGTGTCGAATCTGTTGACCAGATATCCGAAATAATCAAACCCGGAAAATGTTCCGATACATTGGTCACAATTTCATCTTGTTCTATAATCGATTTTCCGTTTCGTAAACCAGTTACGATTCTTCTTGGTATTGTTTTCATTTAATTAATCTTCATTATTAATTTTCTGCCGCCGGTTTTGTTTTCTCTCAAAATCTTAAGCGCTTTATCTACCGTTTCTTTACTCAATCCTCCTATTACATCAATATGGGGAGCTGTAATTATTTCATTCTCCACTAAATGATTCAATTCTGACAATCCTTTTTTATAGTAATCGTATTGCTTTTCAATTCCATACGCATAGTTTGAAATATTATGAATTGTAGCTCCTTTCGAAAAAAGTATACCACGCGATTCTGCAGTAGAAAAGTTCGTAACATCAATATACTTTCCGTTTATTTTTAAAAGTTTTGCGGCTATTTCAGCAACATTATTTCCAACTAAATCTACTGCTATATCAAATTTTTTATTTCCATTTAAAACAAAAGCCGCTTCGTAAATTGCTTCTTTTCTGTAATTGATAATTTGTTCTGGTCTGACTCCAAGATTTAATAAAGACTTTATACTTTCTTCGTTTCCAGCTGTTACCACAAAATTGGTAAAACCTTTAGCTATAAGCAGTTTAATAAAAACGTTTCCTACTCCTCCAGCCGCACCTGTAATCAATATCGAATCGGTTAACGCAAGATTCATTCTCTTAAAAGACTGCAAAGCCGTAAGTCCAGCTGATGGAATTCCTGCCGCCTCTTCAAAAGAAATATTCTGAGGTTTCTTTACTGCAATTCCTTCTGGAACACAAATATATTCTGCATAAGTACCATTTGACCCCATACTTCCAGAACCGCAAAAAA
>NZ_DHEI01000149.1:12201-13891 GCF_002399805.1 Flavobacterium sp. UBA4854 | reverse complement strand
TCCTAAAATTGGCGAATGTATTAGCTTTCTTTCCGAGCCGTTTTCGGTCATTTGATAATCAATCGGATTAAATCCTGAAGCCATAATTTTTACCTGAATCTGATGTGGTTCAGGTTGTGGAATTGCTACTGTTTCCAGCTTAAATTCTCGGTTTTCCTGTAATACAATTGCTTTCATTTTTATCATTTTAGTTTACAAAAGTATCGCCGCAATGCTTTATTTTTGTTATGGGTTAACCCAAGGTAACCGGTTACCAAATAGATACTAGTATGGCAAAAATTAACGATAATGGAGTGCTTCGCGAAGCCAATTGTTCTGAAGAACTTATGGCAATGCGTGACAGTCTTGATGTTTTGGGCGGTAAATGGAAATTGATGATTCTAAGGTTTTTAACCAACAGAACGCATCAGGTGATTCATTTTAAAAAAATGCAACGTGAAATTGATGGTATTTCGGCTAAAATGCTCAGTAAAGAACTCAAAGAATTGGAGACCAATTTACTCATTACCAGATCTGAACAAAATACCAAACCAGCAACTGTCGTTTATGCCATTACCGAATATGGCAAATCGGTGCTTCCTGTTACCGAAACCTTAGTCAATTGGGGATTGGCGCATAGAGAAAAAATTATCGAATCGATTAGTAAATAAATTTTAAACACATAGAAAGATAATTTTATCTATAATTGCGTTTCAGTTGTTCAAAAACATAGCGATTTGAGAAACTAGTTTATTTCTAAGTCTTTCTACAAAATAGAAAAATCTATGTTTCTATGGTTAAAACCTAACAGGTTCTGAAAACCTGTTAGGACTACTACTAACTAATCTAACTTAAACCAATCTTTTACCTCTTTTTCTATATTATCTTTTATCTTGGGATTTTCAAATTCGTTTGAAACCGAATTGTATTCGTAATCTTTTTTCCATTTTTTATAATTCAACGCTACTTTTTCAATTGCGTCACAGATATAAAAAAGTTCCTCATTGGTCGTAATGGGATGCAAGGATAAACGAACCCAACCTGGTTTATTGGTCTGATTTCGCTGCAATAATTCATTGGTAATTTCAGCCGATTTCTTTTCATTGATATTGAAGAGATAATGCGCATAAGTACTGGCGCAAGACCAGCCTCCGCGAACCTGAATCCCGAAACGATCATTTAAAAGCCTTACAATCAAATTGTAGTGAATATCTTCGATTACAAAAGAAACACAGCCAATTCTTTCTGTTGTTAAATCTCCTAGAATAGATAATCCGGGTATTTTTTGTAGTCTAGAAAAACAGAGATCGAGCAATTCTTTTTCTCTATTTTTAATATTTTCCACTCCCATCTGCTCTTTTAATTCTAAAGCCAAAGCAGTTCTAATAACTTGCAGAAAACCTGGGGTTCCACCATCTTCTCTAACTTCTATAACATCGCTGTAACAATATTTTCCTAAAGGATTGGTCCATTTTACGTTGCCTCCACCTGGATTATCAGGAAAATCGGATTGGTATAGTTTTTCATTGAAAACCAAAATACCGCAAGTTCCTGGTCCGCCTAAAAATTTATGAGGCGAAAAGAAAATCGCATCCAATTGTTCTTCTGGATCTTTTGGATGCATATTGATTTTGACATATGGTGCAGAAGCTGCAAAATCTACAAAGCAAAGTCCGCCATTTTGATGCATAATTTTGGCCAATTCATGATA
>NZ_DHEI01000149.1:5358-11972 GCF_002399805.1 Flavobacterium sp. UBA4854 | reverse complement strand
TGGAGAAAGAATTACAACATCTGCATTAATTTCATACCACGGAACTTGATTAGAATGATGTTCCATGTGCGTGATAAAAACAACTGGTTTATCTGTTTCCAATTCGTAGTTTTTTCGCACTCCGATAATACGCTGCAGTTTAGATAAAGCAGCCGTCATTCCGCTTCCTGTTGTAACTAAAACATCTGATTCGCTGGCATTAACCGCTTTTTTAATAATTTCTCTAGCGTGCTGATAAGCATAAGTAGACGTTTTTCCTGTCTGACTAGAAAATGAATGCGTATTGGCTATCATTGGACCAATTTTATTGAGCATTATATCTTCTATCGGAGTGTATAATCTTCCACTCGCAACCCAGTCTGCATAAACTAGATTTTGTTCTCCGTAAACCGATTCAAAAGTATGCTCAATTCCTACTGTGTTTTCTCTAAATTTAGAGAAGTGACACTCCGATTCTGTTGGTTTTGTTGTTGGCTCAATAGCATTCATATCCTTATCATTTTAAATTAACTAATTGTATTTTTTGTTGTGCTTTTTTAGAATCAAATTTTATTCTCCAAAAGCGCTTTTAATGTAGACTGCAATTCTTCTCCGTGCAGGTTTTTGGCAACGATTATTCCTTTTGAATCTACTAGATAATTACCCGGAATTGCTCTTACACCATATAATTTGGCAACAGCACTGTTCCAGAAAAGCAAGTCAGAAACATGTGTCCATGTCAAATTATCGTCTTGAATTCCTTTAATCCAATTTTCTTTCTTTTTATCTAATGAAATTGCTACGATATTGAATCCTTTATCATGAAATTCTTTGTAAGCCGCAACAATATTTGGATTCTCTTTTCGGCATGGTCCGCACCACGAAGCCCAAAAATCAACCAAAGTGTAGCCTTTTAAATTATCATAAAGGCGAACTGGTTTTCCATCAGGATCTTTGGCAGTAAAATCTGGGGCTTTTTTACCAACCGCCAATCCGTCTAATACGGTAACCAGTTCTTTTAGTTCTTTCACGTAAGTGATATTCTGAAGGCTTTTATCTAGTAAAGCAATATTTTGAGTGATTTGCTCTGGTGTTAATCTATACGACCAATTTCTATATAAAACATAAGCCGAAACAATAGATTTTGGATGTTCTGTAATGAATTTACTAATTTCAACATCTTTGGTTTTTTTATAGGCTTCGAACAAATCTTGAGAAGCCGAACCTTCAACCACAGAAGCCGTATAATATTTCTTCGGACTTAGTTTTACTGTTATCGGATCTTTTTCAAGAAAAATATACAATGGCGAACTTTCTGTATTGACGCTTAGACCGTATAATTCTGGCGTTTTTACTTTCGTTTTAAAACTAAAATTTCCGTCTTTTACTTTTGCCGAATCAATAGTCGTAAACATTTTATTGTGAAACTTCTGCAGGTAAACATATTGTGCCACTGTGTCGACAACAGTTCCTTTCAATTGTAAATTGCTTTCTTGAGCTTGAGTTTGAAGCGCTCCAAGAAACAAAGCAAAACCTAGTAGTATTTTTTTCATTTTATTTTTAGTATTTTAAGATTAGACAAAAGAATTTTGTGCCAATGCCTAAAGCCATCAGCGCTATTGTTATTTTATAAAAGAAATCTGGAAAAGATTACTGTTTTAGAATTCAGAAAAAGGCAAAGCTATTTTCTTCAAAAATTGAATTCAAAAGTTCATAACCGGCATATAATATTGATTCTGCTTTCATTGTAATAAAGATTTTAGTATGGATGATCTTAAACAGATTTACTGAAGAAATCTTTCTTATCTACCCGCACACGGCGGAAGGATTTAGCACCTTATTCGGCAACAGGTTGCTAAGACTTCATTGGGCCTATTCCCTCAGTCTTTCTGGATAAGTATCATTATATAACTTTTCTGTGATACAAATATATACTAATTCTACCTAATTAGTCAAGTTTAAATTATAATTTTTTACTTTTTTTATTTAAAAAACATTTTTACAAATTACAAACACATAAAAATCAATACGTTAAATCTTAAAAATATTATTTATGGTTAGCATTTTTTATAAAAGAAATTCATACGTTTTACTCTTAAAAGAGAAAAAGCATTATTTATTCTGGAAGAAAAACGTGCAAATATTTATTTTTTTCAAGGCTAGAAAGACCTTCTTTCAGTCCATTTTTGAGGTTTGAAGTAATTAATCCCAACACTTGTTTTAGATCATTGAAATTATTGGGTTTCACAAAATAACAGACAGCACCCAAATTGGCAGCGGCATCCATATCATTTTTATATGACGAAGTCGAAATCATTATTACAGGAATGTCTTTATAATGTTCCTCTGCCTTTAATTGTTTTAAACATTCCCAACCATTCATAATCGGCATATTTAAATCTAAGAAAACTACGCCTGGCACTTTATCTTGAGCTTTCAACAATTTTAGCACTCCGCTTCCATTTTCAGAACAATGGCAAACAATACTTTCATCTATCTCCGCCAATGCTTCACAGAACATTTCTGCATCGTCCTTATCATCATCAGCTAATAAAATCATATTTTCTCCCATAATTAAATGTCTTTTGCTTTTTGTACAAACGGCAAGGTAATAATAAAAATAGCTCCTTTGTTAGAAATTCCTGTTGCAGTAATGCTTCCGCCATGACGTTCGGCTATTTTTTTGCAAAGTGACAAACCTAGACCTGTGCCTTCGTATCGATCCTTAGAATTTAATCGCGTAAAAGTTTCAAAAATGCGTCCTGTTTGATCAAGGTCAAAACCAATTCCGTTATCCTCTACCGTAATTATGGCCACTTTATTACCTGCTTCAATTTGTTCTGTTGCCGTAATATTAATTTGAGGCGGAATGTTTTCTTGGGCGAATTTAATAGAATTATTGATTAGATTATAAAACAGCTGATATAGCAATACCGAAGCTCCTTCTATAACTGGAAGCTCTTCAAAATAAATTTTGCCATTTGCTTCCTGAAGCGCAATTTCAAGATCATTTTCTATGCTTTTAATCACTTCGTTTAAATCGACTATTGTTGTTTTTTGCGAATCGGCATTCATTTTAGAATACGCAAGAACACCATCAATCATATTAAACATACGATCTGCTGCAACATGAATTCGTTCAATATATTTTGATGAAGATTCGTCTAACTGCTCTTCCATATGCTCTTCTAAGCGGCTCAAAAAGGTCTTTATTTTTCGAACAGGCTCTTTTAAATCGTGCGAAGCAACGTGAGCAAACTGCTGTAAATCTTCATTAGATCGCTGTAATTCTTTGGTACGATCTGCTACTAGAATTTCTAGTTTTTCAGTCGTAGACTTTTGTTCATGAATATCGGTACAAGTTCCAAACCAATTAGTAAGCACCCCTTCTTTATCTCTAATAGGAAGCGCTTTACTTAAAAACCAGCGGTATTCGCCTGTATTTGCATTTCTTAAGCGAAACTCTAACTGATAAGGAAATTCTGCACGAACACTTTCGTACCATCTTTTAGAAACCAAATACACATCATCGGGATGCAATTTTGAAATCCAGCTCGAATCTCCAAATTCATGTTCTTCAAAACCTGTATATTCGTACCAGCGACTGTTGTAGTAATCGACAAAACCATCTGGATCTGCTGTCCAAATAATTTGAGGAATAAGATCTGCAAGCTGTCTAAACTTTTCTTCGCTTTCTGTGATAACGTTTTGAAGTTCTTTCTGCGAAGTAATATCACTTGATGCTCCAAACCATTCGATAATTTTTTCTTGATCGTCTAATATCGGAACTACTCTTGAAAAAACCCATCTAACAGAATCGTCCTCATTAACTGCTTTATGTTCCATTTCAAAAATGGATTTTTCGACAATCGATTTAGAAATAAGGTCAACGGCTTGTTGCAAATCTGTAGTATGAATAAACTTATCCAACCAATTAATGCCACGTTCTCCCGAATTAGACAAGCCTCCTTCTCCTTCTAGATTTTGCATAATCATCCAATCGGCATCCATTCGATAAACCAAGTCTGATGATGCGTTGACTAAAGCTCGAAAACGGCTTTCGCTTTCTTCCATTTTTTGGCGCGCTACAACTTGTTGTGTAACCTCAACCGCTACTTGAATCATTCCTGTTATTTCTCCATCTTCAATTAACGGACGATAAGCCAAGTTATAATAATAGTCTTTTAATTCTCCTGTTCGATTATGCGGAACCAAAACTTCACTTTGGTCAAAAGGAATTCCTTCGTTGTAAACCTTTAAAACCTGTTCCCAAACATATTGGCCTTCCAGTTCTGGCAAGACATCAATCAAGCGCATGCCGATAATTTCTTCTCCGCGACCAATCATTTGCAACATATGCTTATTGATTTGCTCAATTACAAGATTATCGCCTCGCAACACTAAAGTTGGGGCAGGTGTTTGATGAATCATTTTGCGGAAACGATTCTCACTTTGCTGCAATTTTTCTTCAGCTTGTTTGCTTTCTGTAATATCCCTTGTAGTTCCTGCGACAAACTCTACTTCTCCTTTTTCATTAAAAACAGGAACAAAAATATAATCGTAAATTCTTCTTCCCAATTCGGCGTGAGGAAAAGAAACCGTTCCTCGAATTGGTTTTCTCTCAGAAATCACAGTATCTATTTCTTTTTCGTGCATTTCGGCATGCCAATCTTCGTAACCATTTTCAATTAAACCGCGCCCAATAGAGTCTTCTGCTGTTTTTCCCCACATGCTCAACAAAGCTTTGTTTGCATAGGCAAACTTATAATCACGATCAAATACATAAACCAAATCTGGTGTTCCATTTAATATAGAATCATAAAGTCTTTTTTGTTTTTCTGCATCAATCAATGCATTATTCAGGGCAGTTTCGGCATGCTTCTTTTTGGTAACATCTTCCATTGTCACGACTAACATTTCGTCTTGTTTTACAACAGTAAATCCGAAACATTGTTTTCCATTTTCATCGCCGTACCATCGCTCAAAATTGGCTGCAATGCCAGTTTCTGCCGTTTCAATAAATTGTTCCAAAATATTGGTTCCTTCTATTTTAGAGAAAACCGTACTGAATCTTTTGCCTTTGTAGTCTTTATTATCGATCCAGTTTATAATACAAGAATTAAACAACAATATTGAAAAATCTTCGACTTTGTCTTTATTATCGTACAAAGATTTTAAAACTGCAATTCCATTAGGTGCAGAATTAAAAACGGTCTGAAAAAGCTCTAAATTACTTATTAGCTCCATTATCGTACTGAGTGATAGTTTTCTAAAGTTGTTTTATAGTGCAAAAGGCATGTAAATTGTTAATTTCCTTCTCAAATATAGAGAAAAACGTTTTTACTTTAAACATTTGTTAAAAATGATTTCAATATAATAGAACATCTTTAAACACCCTTATCAATCTCCTATTCCGCATAGCAACAAAAAAGCCGAATCGTTAGGATTCAGCTTTTCGTTTTATGCATTTACTAGTAAATTATTTCTTAATAGAATCAGTCTTAACTGTTGCTGCTGTGTCTATATCGACTGTATCCATGTCTGGCCCTACGGTGTCCATTGTTTTTTGAATAGAATCATTTTCATATGAACCTATCGTAGTGCTTTCGTTCTTTTTACAAGAAAATGATAATCCTGCCAAAAAAACTAAGAGGGCAATTTTTATTTTTATTTGCTTTTTCATAATCGTATATTTTTAATTGAATATTTTCTTCTTTAAATATTATAAAAATAGCGATTTCAGCTTTTAGCTCTTTTACACAATTTCACTAACTTATTATATATCAACAAATTTACTTTATTACAATGCTAAACTATTAATAAAAAAGAGCAGAAGTTTTTCTGCTCTTTTTTATCATTTTTAATCTATTTTAGTTGCATCATTTTCGGCAATATCTCTATTGAAATTATTTTTATGCCTAAGTTCTTCATAATCGGCATCATCTCCCCAATCGCCAGTGTTTTGTTGATGAATAGGATGATTTTCTTCGTTTAGCAGTTCCTGTTTGTTTTCATCATTTGGAAAATACATATGGTATCCTAAGATTGGATCCCAATTTGATTCTTGAGTACGATCAATACCATCTTGGAATAAATCGTTTTGTTCATTTCTTGTATCCATATTCTATAATTTTACACTCTCAAAAATTGAAAGCCCGATTATTATTTCATTCCTAAGTTAGTAAAATTCAATAAATTAAACCATAACTACTTATATCATTTAACGAAAAATTTACATGATTTGCTTATAGACCTTCAATTGATTTTTGATTTAACCAATAGTCTTCAATAAAATGTCTAAGAATAATAATTACCTTTAGATTCCGCTAAACACCAATTATGACTGAGATTTTCAAAATGTTTAAGATTACGGCTGCCGAATCTGAAAAAATTATGCAATCGGTAAATGAACCTCATGCACATGATTTTGAAGAACTCATAATTGGAAATAAAGGCCAGTTAGAACATTTCATAGATTTTCAGTCCAAATTGATTGAAACGCCTTTTATCAGTTTTGTGACTCAAGGAAAAATTCATCGCGCAAAACCTCTCATAAAAGATGGAGATTGCGATATGTGGGTTTTACGATTTAAAAGCGAATTCATCGCTGAAACTACTTTCAGTCTTTATGCTTC
>NZ_DHEI01000149.1:2435-5050 GCF_002399805.1 Flavobacterium sp. UBA4854 | reverse complement strand
TTTTTGAGGTTATTAGAACAGCATTACAAAGAATCTAAAGATGTTAATTTTTACGCAGAAAAACTCTTTATGACTTCGCGCAACTTAAATATTATCTGTCAAAATATTTTACAGCAAAGTGTTTCGGAAATTATTGAAACTAGAAAATTAACCGAAGCCAAAAACTTATTAATGACAACAGATAAAAACATTGCCGAAATAGGTTACGAACTCGGATTTAATGAAAAAACCTATTTTACGCACGCTTTTAAACGAAAAGCAGGAATGACTCCAACAGAATTTAGAGAAGAAATGAAAAAGCTTCTTTCTTAAAAACACAACCTTTCTTCCGAAAATCGTTACCCCTTTCGTTGTAATTAAATGCAATTTTGTATCACAAATAAAAGATACTTTTTAAGCAATTAATTATAAAAAATGAATCGTAAAGATTTTCTAAAAACCATGGCAATTTTACCTATCGGAGCTGCAGCAATGAAACTCAGCTCACTTAAAACCGCTGTAGATACTTTTGGGCCTACAGAACGAATGCCAGTTCTTTTTCTAGGACACGGAAATCCGATCAATGCATTGGCAGATAATAATTTTACGCAAGGCTTTCAACAAGTGGCAAAAACACTTCCAAAACCAAGAGCGATACTTTGTATTTCTGCACACTGGGAAACCAAAGGAACTTTTGTAACGGCAATGCAAAAACCGCCAACTATTCATGATTTTGGAGGTTTTCCGCAGGCACTTTTTGATGTGCAATATCCTGCACCCGGAAGTCCAGAATTAGCCTTAGAAACACAAAAATTAATCACTTCAACTTCGGTTGGATTAGATAACAGTTGGGGGTTGGATCATGGATGTTGGACGGTTATCAAATTTCTTTATCCAAATGCCGATATTCCGGTTATCGAAATGAGTATCGATTACTCGCAACCAGCATCATATCATTATGAACTAGGAAAAGAGCTAGCTGCTCTACGCCGAAAAGGTGTTCTTATTGTTGGAAGCGGAAATACGGTTCACAATTTACGTCTCGCCGCTTGGGACAAAATGATGGTTCCGGGTTACGCTTTTGAATGGGCGCATATTGCGAATGAAAAAATGAAAAACATGATTTTGGATAAGGATCACAAATCGCTCATTCAATTTGACAAACAAGGAAGAGAATTTGAATTGGCCGTTCCAACTCCAGAACATTATCTTCCGTTATTGTACATTTTATCGCTTCAGGAAAAAGACGAAAAAGCAACGATTTTCAATGATGAGCTTGTGGCTGGATCACTCAACATGATGTCTGTAAAAATAGACAAAGCATGAGTTTAAAAAAGTTTTTTTGGATTGCATTTGCCGTCCTTATTACCCTATCAATTTTCAGTTTTACGATTATGAATTCAACTAAAGAAAAAACTAAACTGCATTATTTAATTAGAGAACCCAAAATAAAAACGGCAAATCCGCCCTTGGTGATTTTGCTTCATGGCGTTGGCGGAAACGAGCAAAATCTTTTTTCGTTTGCACCTGAATTGCCCGATAATTTTGTCGTGGTGTCTGCTCGCGGACCATTGACTTTTGGCGCAAATAGTTTCGCTTGGTTTCAAGTAGATTTTTCTACAGGAAAACCTCAGATAAATGCTGAACAGGCCGAAAATTCAAGATTAATGCTGATTGATTTTATTAATGATTTAAAGTCTGAAGTCCATTTTAATTCTGAGGAAGTTTACTTAATGGGATTTAGCCAAGGCGGAATCATGAGTTATAGTGTTGCACTTACCGCTCCAGAAAAAGTGAAAGGAATTGCCGTAATGAGCGGAAGACTTTTGCCAGAAATAAAACCTTTTATGGCAGATGAAAAGCGTCTTGAAAAACTTAAAATCTTTATTTCTCACGGAAAACAAGATGCTGTTTTAAATTATCAATACGCCATAGACGCTTCTGATTTTCTGAAAACAAAAAATTTACATCCCGATTTTCATTCTTACGAAGAAGGTCACACCGTAAATAGACAAATGTTTGATGATGTCAATCTTTGGCTAAAAAACAATAGTCTTTAACAAAAAAGCCTGTAAACATTACGTTTACAGGCTTTTTTTACAATAATCTAATTTCCTAAATAAAGTAATTTAAAAAGTAACTAATTTCACTCCCAATGTAAACCATCTTGAAGGCAGTGGCACTGCTCCTACTTCATAATACGTTGCATTGAAAATATTTTGTCCATCTAAGAAAATGGTGAATTTATTAATTGCCTGGCTTACTCTAAAGTCATTTACCCAATAAGAAGGTCCTGTAATTCTTTCGTTAAAACGAGTTGCAAACATTACAGATAGATTTCTAAACTGATAATCTATCGTATTGGTAATTTGATGTTTTAATGAAGAAATTGCATATTTTGAATACGTTTCTGTACGTGCTGTTTTAAATTCAGAATCTAAATAAGTGTATCCTAAAAGAATATTTAATCTAGAATCTTTAGAGAAATCAAATCTGTAAGTTCCACGTAAGTTGATTCCGTTTGTGTTCAAATCTCCAGTGTTCTGACTTTGCCAAGGCACCGTTGTTTCGTTACGCATCCAATCGATATAATTGTCAATTTTTCTGTAGAAATAATTCGCATTTAAGCTCAAAGC
>NZ_DHEI01000149.1:0-2261 GCF_002399805.1 Flavobacterium sp. UBA4854 | reverse complement strand
TGTTTCAAATACAAATCTGTAAACGATGGAATTCTTTGGCTTGTTCCTACATTTCCAATAATTTTAAATGCGTCTGTAATCGCATAACTTGCATCAATTCCTGGATAAATCTGCCATTTGTAATCTGAATTGTAGTTTAAATACGTTCCGATATTTACATCTAACTTTTCTGTAAAACTTGTTCTGTACTCGGCATAAAGACCAACATTATCGCGATCATGATCTCCAATGTTTGAAGAGTGAATATTTTCGTTTCTAAATTCAGCTCCAAAACCAATTTCGCCTTTAGATAATTTAACTGTAGAATTCAATTCTCCCGCAATAGAATTCGTGTAATGCTGACTTCTTCCAACTGTCAAATTTGAATTTCCTAAATAACGGTAATCATCATAATTGTATCTGTAAGTCACTCTCGGCATAATTTTCCAACTATCCGTAATTTGATGATTTGATTGAATGTTAGCAAATGTAGTCTGAACAATTTCGGTAGCATTTTTATCAGTTGGAGCAGCATAAAATCCGTTAGCCCCAAATCCGTTATTGATGTAACCTGCAGAACCTAAAATTTCGTTTTTATCATTGATCTGCACATTTCCTTGGTAGAAAATTTTATTGTTTTCGAATGCTGTATTGTAACGGTAACCGTTGCTTTTATCGTGCGAAGCAAAAATTAAATGTTGCTGTTTTTCTTTTCCTAAAACAGCTCCAGCTTGAATTCCTGTTCCGTAATAGGTATCTCCAGTGTCTTGCGTGTCTTTTTCGAAATTAGAACCTGCATAAGTGCTAACTAAAAACCCAGAATCGGTTGGTTTTTTCGTAATAATATTAATAGCTCCCGTTAAACTGTTGATTCCGTAAATTCTTGCAGCCGGACCACGAACAACTTCGATTCTCTCTATTGCCTCAACCGGAAGAGGAAGATTCAACATATTATGAGCCGTTTGCGAATCGATAACTTTTGCTCCATTCAATAAAACAACTGTTTGCTCAAAACTTCCTCCATCAACACTAATATCGGCTTGAGTTCCAAAAGGTCCTCTTTGTCTAATATCTACTCCGTTGGCATATTGCAATACTTCTTGCAATGTTCTTCCTGGAAGTTTTTTAATGGTTTCGCTAGAGATAACATAAACGTTTCTGTTTTGTTTAGAAATTGGCGTGTTAAAACGACCTTCGTTAATAATGACTTCATCCATTTGATTAATGGAATCATTTTTTGTCTGTGCGTAAAAATTGGTACAAATTACTGTAAAAACAGCAAAATAGATTTTTTTCATTTTGGTTTACTATTTTTTTGGCAAAAGTAAACTCTTACCGTACCAACAAAGTATACCAGTTTAATAATTACAAGTAGTCCGGATAAAATTCTATTTTATTTTGCGTAAAATCAAATAAAACGAAAAAAAATCTGAAAGATATTACTTATAAATCAAATATTTAGCTCTCATTTTTTTAAACGCAATTAAACCTTCTTTCCAACTGTTTCTGATTTCTTCTTCCGAAATTCCAGCTTCAATTTGTTGCTGCAGTTTTTCATTTCCTGCGCGAATGGCAAACTTTCTTTTATCAAAAAATTTAGATTTATCTGCTGTTGTCTGATAGGCTTTTATCAGCCATTTAATTTCTAATCTGCTTATTCTCGGAATAGAAGACAAATCTTCTCCATTGCATTCTATACCTTTGTACAAAGGATCTTTATCTCCAAAATTAGGTTGTGGAGTAAAAGCGAAATCGCTTTTTGGCAGATAGGGCGAACCGTAAATCTGAAACTGCTTTTCGGTTCCACGTCCCATACTTACATTTGTTCCTTCAAAAAGACATAAACTCACGTATAAATTAATCGCCTGATCGTTTGGCAAATTTGGTGAAGGTCGTACGGGCAAACTATAAGAGCTTTTTCTAGTATAATTCAAACACGGAATCACAGTCAATTTGCATTGAATTCCATCTTTAAGCCATTTTTGTCCGTTGATCATTTTAGCTTCTTCGCCCAAAGTCATTCCGTGCAGTAAAGGCGTTGGATGCATTCCGATTCCGCTCTTGAAAGCGATATCCAAAACTGGACCATCGACAATCGCGATATTCGGATTGGGACGATCCAGTACAATCAGTGGAACATTGTTCTCAGCGCAGGCTTCCATAATGCGGTGCATTGTAGAAACATACGTATATAATCGTGTTCCAACATCCTGCAAATCAAAAATCATAACGTCGATTCCTTTTAGTTGGTCTGGAGTTGGTTTATTGTTTTTTCCGTAAAG
>NZ_DHEI01000023.1:3805-14637 GCF_002399805.1 Flavobacterium sp. UBA4854 | reverse complement strand
AATAATTGCGTAGTTACACCAACTGCTGCAGAAGCATCTAAAATTTTTGATTCAATTTCTGGCAAGAATCCGTTTTGGTACACTTGCGTGAAAGTTCCAGAACCATTTGGCAATCTATTAAATGCATATGATTTTCCGCTTCTGTACGATATTCCACCAAAAGAATACAAAGAAGTTGTTTCCGTTAAAGGATATTTTGCATTGTAATATGCTTGTCCCGAAGCCAATTCTGACTGGCCAACACTCATATTATAATCACTTCTCTGCTGTCCTCTGTAGGCCAATTCATTATTAGTTACATCAAAATTTAAAGCAGTCTGCATCTGCGCAATTGTTGAAGCTGATGCAATAGCACTTTGTTGAGCTGTTGTAAAATAACCTACTTGCGGTGCATATTGTTTTAAAGAAGACAAAATCTGAGCTGAATTTGTAGTCGTATTAATGTTGCTAAATAGCGAATTAATCTCAACTCCATCTTGCGCTGCTCTGTTTTCTACTGCATTGTAAGCATTAAAAATAGCATTGCTTCTAATTCCTGCTCTGCTCGTTGCTTGTCTTGTCACAGCAGTTCCTGTAACATTCAAGAAACTTCCAGGTTTACCTAATGAAGTTCCGTAGTTTAAATCGATTTGAGCAGTTTGTCCGTCTGCTCCTCCTTCAAAATTATTTGATCCTGAAGATAGATTCGCTCCATATTGAATTCCTCCTGTCAAGTAATTAGCATTCTTTTTCAATACAATATTAATAACTCCTGCAATCGCATCAGAACCATATTGTGCGGCAGCTCCATCTCTTAAAACTTCTATTCTTTCTATGGCAAAAGACGGAATGGCATTTAGGTCTGTTCCAACAGATCCTCTTCCTGGCGATCCGTTTATGTTTACTAGAGCGCTTGTGTGTCTTCTTTTTCCGTTTACTAAAATCAAAACCTGATCTGGACCTAATCCTCTTAATTGTGCAGGATCAACGTGATCTGTTGCATCTGCTGTAGAAGTTGGATTACTTGTAAAGGATGGTGCAACATAATTTAAAATCTGAGTTACGCTTGTTTGCGGCGCTCCTTTTGTTATTTCTGATACGTTAAAAACATCTACCGGAACTGGCACATCTGTTTTTACTCTGTTTTTACTTCTTGATCCAATAATAGTAACTTCAGACAGTTCGTTGTTTTTTAAACTGTCTTGCTCTTTTTTATTGTCTTGAGCATAAAGTCCTGAAAAAGTCACAAGACCTAAAACGATTAGTACATTTTTCTTCATTTCTTTTTTTACTGATTAATTATTGTTTTTGGCTTAAAAAAAATCTTACAGGTTTATTTTTGGCATAAAAAAAACCTCTGCGGTTCGGCAGAGGTTCTATTTATATTTTATTGAAAAATAACTACAATAGCGTCTCTGCGGATAACTCCGGCATCTTACAAGACATCATATTGCAAACTGTAAATTTCATTTGTTTCTTTTATTTTAACGAGGCAAAGTTGCAAACTATTTTTTAATCGACCAAACAAAAAACAAAATATTTTCTATTACCCTATCAAAATAGTATGTTATTGTTAAATTTCTGCTAGAAAAAATAAAAAAAGTTGAACTTTAATTTGCAAATCAAAATGGTTTCATACCTTTGCACCCGAAACAGAGGAAAAATTTGAACTGATTGCAACCTCTTCATAATGAAATGATTTCGTTATGAATGCTGAAAGATTCATTTCAGTAGTAAAAAATGCTAAAGCAGGAACTCTCCTTTAGCCCTTTTTAGCAATTACTTTCCCTGCTTAAATTTTTAAAAACTAATATTTTATTATTACATTATTATGGCTTATTTATTTACGTCAGAATCTGTTAGTGAAGGGCATCCAGACAAAGTTGCAGATCAAATTTCGGATGCATTAATCGACAACTTTTTGGCATTTGATGCTGATTCTAAAGTAGCATGTGAAACTTTAGTTACTACAGGTCAGGTTATTTTAGCAGGTGAAGTAAAGTCAAATACTTATCTTGATGTTCAGCAAATCGCTCGCGAAGTAATCCGTAAAATTGGATATACTAAAAGTGAATATATGTTTGAAGCGAATTCTTGTGGAATTCTTTCAGCTATTCATGAGCAATCTGCAGATATTAACCAAGGTGTTGACAGAGCTAAGCCAGAAGAACAAGGTGCTGGTGACCAAGGAATGATGTTTGGTTACGCTACAAACGAAACTGAAAACTACATGCCATTGGCATTAGATTTATCTCATAAATTATTACAAGAATTAGCTATTTTAAGACGTGAGAACAAAGAAATCACGTATTTACGTCCAGATGCTAAATCTCAGGTAACTTTAGAATACAGTGACGATAACAAACCAACTCGTATTGATGCGATTGTTATCTCAACTCAGCATGATGATTTTGATGAAGAAGCTGCAATGCTTGCTAAAATCAAAAAAGACATTATCGAAATCTTGATTCCAAGAATTATCGCTAAAAACCCAGAGCACGCTCACTTATTTAACGATAAAATCAACTACCATATTAACCCAACAGGAAAATTCGTTATTGGAGGACCTCACGGAGATACTGGTTTAACAGGAAGAAAAATTATCGTGGATACTTACGGTGGAAAAGGTGCTCACGGTGGTGGTGCATTCTCTGGAAAAGATCCAAGTAAAGTAGATAGAAGTGCTGCTTATGCAACTCGTCATATCGCTAAAAACTTAGTTGCTGCTGGTGTTGCTGACGAAATCTTAGTTCAGGTTTCTTACGCAATTGGAGTTGCTGAGCCAATGGGAATCTTCATTGAAACTTACGGAACTTCTAAAGTAAACTTAACTAACGGTGAAATCGCTAAAAAAGTAGAAGCTATCTTTGATATGCGTCCTTACTTTATCGAACAACGTTTAAAATTAAGAAACCCAATCTACAGCGAAACTGCTGCTTACGGACACATGGGACGTAAACCAGAAACGGTTACTAAAACTTTCTCTGCTCCTGGAGGAAACGAAAAAACAGTTACTGTCGAGTTGTTTACATGGGAAAAACTTGATTTTGTTGACCAAGTAAAAAGTGCATTTGGATTGTAATTCAATCTAAATTTTAAATACTAAAAAAGGCTTTCTAAAATTTTAGAAAGCCTTTTTTATTTTTAGCTCTTAAAAAATAAAACCCGACAAAGTTTAACTTGTCGGGTCTATTATTTATTTATTTATTAAACTTAGTATGTTCCATTACTCATCTTAGTTAGAACTTCTTTCATTTGATTTGCAGTTTCTTCATCAACATCACTAGCAATATATTTTACTGCTAAAACTTGTGTTGCAATTGCTTTGTCTTTTTGTCCATCTTTGTAATACAATTGAGCTAAAGTATCTAAATAATATGGATTGTTTTTACTTAAAACCAAACTATATTCTGACCATTTAATGGCATCCTTTAAGAAGTTTGCATTCTGAGGTTTTAAAACTACTGTCCAAGCTGCGTTATTACAAATATCTGAGTGGTAAAGTTTAAACGAACTCCATCCATCATAAGAATAACTTGAGCTAGAATCTAAACCTGAAAAAATAGCGTCTAATTTTTCTATTGGACTTACTCCGGCCAAAGTTGAATCAAAATAAGTATTAAACTCTCTTAAGTAAGTTGTATTTGAACCATCTTTTTCTTCAATCTGACCTAAATAGTAAAAGTAATTTCTATAAACATCAAAATTACCTTTTCCAGATGCAATAATTCTTTTATAAAGCGAATTGATTTTTTCTTTATTTATTTCTCCAGAAACACCATCTTGAGAAAGATAAAGGTTTTGCTGTAAGGCATCTGAAATTTCAGAAACTACGTTTCCAACACTGTGAATTTCTCCTTGTTTATTATTAAAATCTGTACGATTACTTTCAATATCTTCTGAGTGATTTAGCAAATAATCGATTGCTAAGAAATCTGTATCGTTTAGAATTCTATCTGTACCCAAAAGCTGTTTTGTAAATCCTTGGTTTTTGATTTCTTTAATAATCGTTTCTACCAAATACATATTTGCAACTTTATCTTTTTGATGTGCTTCGATCAATTTTTTCCATGTTTGAGCTACTTCTTTTTGATCTAAAGCCGTTTTTGTAATTACAAATTCAGTAGAATTAGGATCGTTTACTGAATAATCTGAATCATAATCATAAGACGTTTCTAATAAGGATGCCTTATTAAAAGCTGCGATTAAATCTGAGTCTGAAGCTTTTTTGTTCTTTAAAACTTTATCTATAGAAAGGAAAGCATTTGCTTTTTGAAGTTTTCTATAAAAATCGCCATAATAGCTAAACTGATATTGCTGTGCTGTTAAATCTGATTTTGCAACGGCAAGTACATCACCGTTTCCGTTTAAAACCAATACGCTTGGATCATTCGTAATTTTATTATTTTTTAGCCATTTTTTATCATCGGCTCCAGCCAAATAATAATTGTAAGTATCATACAGTGCATTATACGAATCGTACATATTATATCCTGTCTGAGTTTCCTGTTCTTTTACAAAAGCATTAAAACCTTCCTTAGCCGATTTATTCTTGCTATCAACCACAACTACCAAAAATTTGTTACTAGCTGTTTTTGTCGATTCTAGAGCCTTTTTTAGATTGTCTTCTATTTTTAGTTTAAAATCGTATTTGGTGTAAGAAGCAGGAGGATCAAGAGAATAATCTGCTGCAGATACCGCAGTAGAATCAACGGGCGAGACTATTATATATGCTATCGACCGCAGCTCCTCCATAAGAATTGTAATCGGGATCTTTACCGGGATAAGTCCAATTTGTAAGAGATTGAGTTTCTATCGGAACCACTGTCGGCGCTTTAGCTGGCTTATCATCTTTTTCGTTCACAAATACCAAAGGATCCGCTCCTAATTCGATCTGAGATTCTCAATTCTTTTGTATTCTTATTAAAAGATGCAACAAGATTTAAATCAGGTATTATCGTGCCGTAATCAATTTTAACCTCCGAAACATCTTTTGGCAATGCATATTTACTGATTTCGAATTTCCCCATATAATCTTCGTAAACAAGATATAAGAACTCCGCTTTATCTATCTCGAACTCCAAATCTGTTTTTATATAATCAGGATCTACTTTCGTTTTTATGTCTGAAAGTCTTTGGTATTGAATTGCTTCTGAACCTTTTTGAGTACCAATATAGAATGAATAATACGACGGATTTAAGAATTCAATCTTAATCTTTTTGGCTTTTTTATCATTTTTAAATGTAAGGTCAAATCTGTTTTTTTCATTATTTTTTTGCGAAAGAAACAACGAATCCCCTTTTATTTCATAATCTCCCGAATAAAAAACGAGTTCGTATTTATTATCATCTAATAAATTTAGCTTAATCTTTCCTCCTTTATTTGTAGATAAATAAGTTCCTTTTTCTAATCCATTTGTTTGGGCAAAAGAGATAGAAATTCCAGCAAACAGGAGTGATAAGCTCCATATAAAATTGCGCATAACTACGTATTTTGTTGTTAATAATATTGCGCAAAGATATCTGATTCTCCTTTAAACAAATCACAAAAAATCATAATTTTTGCAATTAAAATACTACAAATTATACTTCATCGAAAATATGATATAACGTGGCTGTACAGTGTATTGAGAAACTCTTGTAGAGAACTGTGAGAAGCTGTCGTCGTTAAGATATTTTGTATTTAATAAATTGGTTGCCGAGACTTTATATTCCCATTTGCTGTTTTTCTTTTGATAAATTAAACTGGCACTTAAGAAATCATACTCGTTATTGACTGTTTTATCTCCATTATAATAGTGATAGAATTCATATTCTGAAACAAAAGAGAAACTATCTAAAAAATAGTAATCTAACTTTGCAAAAGGCTTATCGGTATAAAAAGTGGAACCGCTATATTTATTAATTAAAAGATTATATCCAAATTCGATATTTGGAAGGTTTTTATAATTCGTAGAAGCTTTTACAGTATAGCTCTGAACAAAACTTTCTGTTGTTCTCAAGTCATCATTTTGAATGTTATTGAATTTAGACCAGTTCAAACTTGCATTAACAGAAGCTTTGTAGTTTTTTAAAAATGAGCGCCCATAAGCTCCCATTCCTGAGAAAGTTTCATCTGCCAAATTAGAATTGTATGGAACAGAAGATTGATTGATTCCGTCAAAATCTGCTTTTGTTTTAATCGCATCTACCTTTTTTGTATAAGTCGCATTGGCAAAAATGTTCTCAAAATTAAACATGTTATATTTAAAATAACGAAGCGTATGTACTTGCGAAGTTGCATTTTCTAAAAAACGATTTCCATGAAATAAACTACTGTAGTCAGACAAAACATATCCTGCTGCCAATTGGTTAATATCTGTAAAATCATTCGTTAAAGAGAAATTATAAGTAAGTGTTTCAGATTTTTTGATTTGGTACAATGCAAAGAAATCTGGCAGTATTTTGCTAAAACTTTGAGAATAATCTGTTCCCTCTTGTCCGTTTGTCATTTGATACGTATGCAGGCTTACTCCTGGCGTCAATGTAAATTTTCCAGTTAGAATTTTATAATGGAAGCCTACAAACGCATCATTAAACCTATAATCTACATCGTTATTATTTTCAGGATTATTTAAATCATTTCTGCCTCCATTATCTAACATTTGAAAAATATGAGAATTGAAATTCTGATAAGAATAGGTATTTCCTAAAGTAACATTGAAATTACTTTTGGGCGTTACCATGTAATAGTAATCCAGTTTAGCATCCAGCTTATTCGTTTTTACAAAACGATCCTGATTGTAATCATTTCTAGATTGTGTAACATCATATCCCGACAAAGCAAAAGGAAGTGTTTGCAGGTTAGCATTATAAAACGGATTCTCATCTTGATACAAATGCTGCATTTCAAAAGCAAAAATATTTTTAGCGCTTTGCGTGTAATACAAATTCAAATTCTGATTAATTGAAGTCGGATCTTGTTTTTTAGTGGTAAAAATATCTTCCGAAGTTGCTACATTCTGTACAATTTGCTCTCTAAACAAATCTGAATATTCTTCTTGTTTAGTAAGTTTGGTCAAAATATCATAATCAAACTGAAATTTGTCGTTTGGCTTATAGATTGAGCTTAATTTAAAAAGTCCCAAATTATTTTTTTGACTTGTATTTTCGTTATTTTTCTGCTGATCTCCAGAATCTAAAATTGTGGTTTGCGATTTGGTTTCCAATTCTGTTTTTGAAGTTGATAGAATTCCAAAACCGCTTATATTCCAAGCTTTATTAATCGAATAAGCAAAGTTTGTTGCTCCGAATTTAGTTTCAATTTCTTTTGCACGATTATTTCGAAGCAATGAAATTCCCAAATCATTTGAAGAAACATTAAAACTGCTTCCTCCTTTTTTCATCAAGTTTTTAAACCCGCCCGTAAACTTAAAATAATCTTGTGCCGTAAGAGGCAACTCACCAATATTATTAAAATTGGTAATTAAATTAATGCTGTATTTCGGGCTGTAATAAAACAGTTTCGGATTAATGATATATCGGCTATCCAATTCTGCAACACCAATTCCTGCGGTAACGTCTCCAAACCAAAAATTCTTTTTCCCTTCTTTCAGTTTAATATTCATTGCCACATTATCCTGATCGTTTTCAAGTCCTTTTAATTGACTAACTTCATTATAATTTCTTAAAACCTGAACTTTATCAATAGCATCAGCAGGAATATTTTTTACGCCTAATTTTGTATCTCCGTCAAAAAAGTCTTTTCCTTCCACCATCAATTTGCTGACTTTTTTTCCTTCTACTTCTATTTCTCCGTCAGCATTTACCTCAACTCCTGGCAGTTTTTTTAGAACATCTTCAAGCTTTTTTTCTGTTCCAGATTTAAAAGAATCAGCATTATAAACAATCGTATCTCCTTTTATAGAAACGGGCATTTCTCGGACAATTTCTACTCCTTCCAACTCTATTCCTTCTCCATCCAAAACAATATTCTGAGTCATATTTTCAGACTTAGTCGATACTGCCATTTCTTTAGATTTCATTCCCAAATAACTCACTTTAATAGTATAAGCAGTATTTGGCTTTAAAGTGAGCTGAAACTTTCCTTTGTCGTTCGTAATTCCATACGAATCCATCGCTTTGGTTCCGTTATTAATAGCCATAATATTAGCCATTTCTAACGGATTTTTCTGTTCATCTTGAATAAGACCATCAAAACGAACACTTTGTGCAAAAGAAAAAGAAGTAATTAAAAAGGCGACGAAAAAATATAGCTTGTTCATTAAAAAAGGATGCTTAGAATAAATAATAAAGGCTTTGAGTTATCTTCCCGGAGGAGGAGGAGGTCCACCAGCGCGACCGCGGTTCATCTCTCTAAATTCTTCCATTTTTTTAATTACTGTTTCATCATATTCTTTTTGAGAAATTACTTTTCCTTTTTTAGAAGGTTTTATATCCACTTTCTCTTTAGCATTCAAAACAATTTTCGAGCATAAAATTGTAGTTGTTCCATCATTAATTTCTAAAATTAAACCAGGAAGCCCCCAATAATTTTCTGGCCCTTGATTAATCGGAATTTCTGGTGTATACCAAGCCGTTACCACAATTTCTTTTGGCATTTCAAAGTTGTCTGCAAAGTTGGTTTTAGTATCTCCTGACGTCTTTTTAGCTTCATCCTTTTTATCATCGTTATTCTTAGGTCTAAAGTTTCTAAAATCGGTTTTGCTTGCTTGTTTTACTGCTGTCGCTTTATAACAATTATATCCTCCAATTTGTTTGGTTTCTTGTTCTAATTTCCAGTTTAATTTTGGCAATGAATCGACAACAAGAAATTCTTTGCCCATAAATTCTTTATCTACGGTATACGTTTTTGTTTTTACGTCTTTATAAAAAGTTCCTCCTCCTCCCGTAAGAGAACCAAACATCATTCTAAAACCTCCTTGCTGTTGGCCAGGCGCTTCTAGTTTTTCTTCTTCTTTATAAATTGATGCTGCTTTATCGAAATTTAATATGAATGTTTTTTCTAGCATTTTTTTCATGCGCTCCTCCATGTTTTTCTGCATCTCTGGCGTGATGTCTCTATTTCCGCGCATTCCTTCAAATTTTGGCGCTTGAGTTTTCGATTCGTAAACAGCCATTCCTTGAAAATCTTTTTGCGCTTGAATTTGTGTTGAAACAAGCATCAAAGTCATATAAAAAATTATCTTTTTCATTTCGTTTTTCTTTAAGTGAGCAAATTCAATAAAACTTACATTCAAATGTATTATTAATTTTAAAATTCAAAAAACTAAATATATTAATCGCATGATGGTATAGATAGAATCGTCTATTTTTTAGACTATTAGTATAAAAAAAGGTTTAAGCCTTAAAATTGATGTTTTAATGCGAGTTTTTTGTAATTTGGTAATCTTGTAAATCAATTTTCTAATCTGTAAAACCGTGCAAAAAATTTTATTCTCCATACTTCTTTTCTGCACTTTTCATGCGCTTTCGGCTCAGGATTTGAAAATAAATCCGACCTTAATTTCGCAGTACAAAAATACTTCAGATGAATTTTTAGGATATGATTCATTTGGGTATTCGTATCAAATAACAAACAATGTTTTTAGTAAAATTAAAGGAAAAGAAATTTTCGAATACAAGAATGTATCTTTGGGAAAAATCACAAAAGTTGATCTACAAAATCCGTTAAAAATCGTTTTGTTTTATGAAGATTTTAATAGCGTTGTCTTATTAGATAATCAATTAAATAAAATGACTGAAATTAACTTTTCGCAGAATACAACCCCAATTGTAGTAAGCGCAATCGGAATGTCAACACAAAATCAACTATGGATTTACAACACTTTAAATCAGCAGATTGGTCTATTTGATTATTTGAAAAATGAATATAAAACGGTTTCAATTCCGTTGACTGAACCAATTCAATATTATCAAACCGATTTTAATGCTTTTTATTGGATTGATAAGAAAAACAATTGGTTCTCTTGTGATATTTTCGGAAAAATCAGTTCGTTAGGAAAAATAACCGATTTTGATAAAATTACCATTGTTAATTCTTCGCAATATCTTTTCAGTAAGGATAATTTATTGTACTTTAAAGGGTTTAACAAAGTAAATTCAGATGTAATTTCTGAGATTAAAATTTTAGAAAAAAGCTTTGACAATTTTTATTACAAAGACCAAATTTTATCTATTTTTACAGCTACAGATATATCAAATTATAAAATCGTAACACCGTAATGCACATAGCAATAGCAGGAAACATAGGCGCAGGAAAAACTACATTGACCAAATTATTGGCGAAACATTTCAAATGGGAACCTCATTATGAAGATGTAGTTGATAATCCGTACCTAGATGATTTCTACCATCAAATGGAGCGTTGGTCATTTAATCTTCAGATTTATTTCCTTAATAGCCGTTTTCGTCAAGTGCAGCAAATTCGCGAAAGCGGAAAAAAAATCATTCAGGATAGAACGATCTATGAAGATGCGCATATTTTCGCACCCAATTTATATGCAATGGGATTAATGACAAGCCGTGATTTTGAAAATTATACGTCTTTATTCGAATTAATGGAATCTTTGGTTAAAGCCCCAGATTTATTGATTTATTTAAGAAGTTCTATTCCTAATTTAGTAGGACAAATTCACAAACGCGGACGCGAATATGAAAACTCTATTTCTATCGATTATTTAAGCCGTTTGAACGAAAGATACGAAGCTTGGATTCAGACTTATAGTAAAGGAAAATTACTAATCATTGACGTTGACAACATTAATTTTGTCGACAATCCTGAGGATTTAGGAGATATCATTAATAAAATTGATGCTGAATTGAACGGATTGTTCTAAAAACAAATTGTTACA
>NZ_DHEI01000023.1:0-3641 GCF_002399805.1 Flavobacterium sp. UBA4854 | reverse complement strand
TTGTTAAAGTTTAAAACTTTGACAAAGTTGTTATTTTGCAGCTTCAACTTTTGCTAAAACTTCTTCTTCAGTTCCTTCAAAAACTTCGGTTGTTGTTTTTCCGTCTACTGTTTTAGTAACAGTTCCCGTAGTTTTTCCGTTAATATTTTTAACCTCAACGCGAACTGACTCGCTTTCTGAATGAACACTACTTTTTCCGTTTGCATCAAAATGAGCCAGACATTTAGCAGTTTCTTCTTCAGAACAACCTTTTTCTTTACACATTTTAATGCACTCTTCTTTTGTCATTCCAGACATATCGCCGCATTTAGATATTCCTGCATGCATTTCTGTTTTAGCACAGCAAGATGCTTTTCCAGCGATATCTGATGATTCGTGGCCTTCTCCTAAAATTGGAGCAATTACTAATCCAATTAAACATGTTAGTTTAATTAAAATATTCATAGATGGTCCAGAAGTATCTTTAAACGGATCTCCAACTGTATCTCCAGTTACAGCGGCTTTATGCGCATCTGAACCTTTATATGTCATTTCTCCATTAATCACAACTCCTGCTTCAAAAGATTTCTTAGCATTATCCCAAGCACCTCCAGCATTGTTTTGAAAAACTGCCCAAAGTACTCCAGAAACCGTAACTCCTGCCATATATCCTCCTAACATTTCAGCAATTAACTGATTGTTGTCTGAATAAACTAATTTTCCTAAAAGTACAATCAAGATTGGAAAACCAATCGTTAAAATTCCAGGAAGCATCATTTCGCGTAAAGCGGCTTTTGTAGAAATTTCAACGCATTTTCCGTATTCTGGTTTTCCGGTTCCTTCCATAATTCCAGGAATTTCTTTGAACTGACGACGAACTTCGTACACCATATCCATTGCCGCTTTTCCAACAGAATTCATTGCCAAAGCAGAGAAAACAACCGGAATCATTCCACCAACAAATAACATCGCTAAAACTGGTGCTTTAAAAATATTAATTCCGTCGATTCCTGTAAAAGTTACATACGCAGCAAATAAAGCCAATGAAGTTAAGGCTGCAGAAGCAATTGCAAATCCTTTTCCAGTTGCTGCAGTTGTATTTCCAACTGAATCTAAAATATCTGTTCTAGTACGAACTTCTTTTGGCAATTCGCTCATTTCGGCGATTCCACCAGCGTTATCAGAAATTGGTCCGAAAGCATCGATTGCCAACTGCATTGCTGTTGTAGCCATCATTGCAGAAGCTGCTAAAGCTACTCCGTAGAATCCTGCTAAAGCATACGAAATCCAAATTGCCACCGCGAACAATAATACGGTTGGGAAAGTGGAAATCATTCCGGTTGCCAAACCTGCAATTACGTTTGTTCCCGCTCCTGTAGATGATTTTTGAACAATTGCCATAACTGGTTTTGTTCCTAATCCTGTATAATATTCTGTTACTGATGAAATAGCACCACCTACAACTAATCCGACCAATGTAGCGTAGAAAACACGCATTGATGAAATCGCTTTAGAACCTTCTCCAAAGAAAGTCATTTGCATTGTTTCTGGAAGCATGTGTTGCACTAAGAAGAAACAAGCCACAGCTGTTAAAACAATAGAAACCCAGTTCCCAATATTTAATGCTTTCTGCACTTGTGCTTCTTTAGCATTGTCATCTGAAATTTTTACTAAAGTTGTTCCGATAATTGAGAATAAAATTCCGAAACCAGCAATTGCCATTGGAAGCAAAATCGGTCCAATTCCGCCAAAAGCATCATTGATACTTCCACCCATATCTTTTATCACATAGTTTCCAAGAACCATTGCAGCCAAAACAGTTGCTACATAAGAACCAAATAAATCGGCACCCATACCTGCAACGTCTCCCACGTTATCTCCTACGTTATCTGCAATTGTAGCAGGATTACGTGGATCATCTTCTGGAATTCCAGCTTCAACTTTCCCAACTAAATCAGCTCCAACATCGGCTGCTTTTGTGTAGATTCCACCACCAACTCTGGCAAATAAAGCGATTGATTCAGCACCAAGCGAAAATCCCGCTAATGTCTCTAAAACAACTGTCATTGTATCGGTATCTTTCCAAACTCCACCAGAGAATAAATGAAAGAAAATGATGAAAAATGATGTTAACCCTAAAACGGCTAATCCTGCAACGCCTAATCCCATTACAGTTCCTCCGCCAAAAGAAACTTTTAGAGCTTGCGATAAACTTGTACGAGCCGCCTGTGTAGTTCTAACATTTGTTTTAGTCGCTATTTTCATTCCCATATTTCCCGCTAAAGCAGAGAAAAAGGCACCAAAAATAAAGGCAATTACGATTAATAAATGTGTTTTTACTCCTGGAATAAAAGTAATTCCTGCCAAAGCTAAACTGGCAATAATTACAAAGATGGTTAATAGTTTATATTCGGCTTTTAGAAAGGCTAAGGCTCCTTCGTAAATGTAATCTGAAATCTCTTTCATCTTACCGTCTCCAGCGTCTTGTTTTAAAACCCAAGTCCTTTTTATTCCCATGAAAAGTAATCCTAAAACTGCCATTATAATTGGCAGGTAAATCATAAATGCATTCATAATATATTAATGGTTTTGGTTAATAGTCAACAATCTAACTGAAACGAATTTAAACAAAAAAGCAATACTCCTGACGGCAGTATTGCTTTTTTTATAATAGAATAAGGTTAAAATTATTTAATGCTAAATAATCCAGCCGGTTTATTTTCAATGTCATCAAAACGTTTTGTACACTCAGCGATAATGTCGTAAGCTTCTTTTACGTCTCCCCATCCTTCTACATCTACTTTTTTGTTTTCAAGGTCTTTGTAAACTTGGAAAAAGTGCTCGATTTCTTTTACTAAGTGAGGGTTAATATCTGAAAGATCATTTAATGAATTCCAAATTGGATCTGAAACTGGTACACAAATAATTTTCTCGTCTGGTCCTTTATCATCTGCCATGTGAAATACACCAATTGGCTTCACTTCCATAACACATCCAGGGAAAGTTGGCTCGTTTACCAAAACTAATACGTCAAGAGGATCACCGTCTAAAGCTAAAGTTTCTGGAATAAATCCGTAATCAGCTGGGTACATCATTGAAGAGAATAACATTCTGTCAAAACGCATTCTTTTAATTTCAAAATCGTACTCATATTTATTTCTGCTTCCTCGTGGTATTTCGATTAACACATCGAAAGTCGTTAATTTGTCTGCGGTCATTTTCGTTTTTTATTGTTTCTATAATTTCGGTTGCAAAAATAACTAAACAATCTAGTTTTACAATAAAAAACAAGGTTAAATTATGTGCATTAAAGTTTAAAAAACAAGCAATTAATATGTAATGCTTCGATTTCTCTTCTTTAAATAATAATGCCAAAGCAAATAGGTTGCATAAGATCGATATGGACTCCACTGTTCTGCGTGAATTTCCATTTCTTGTTTGTCATGAATATCTAGCAATTCTTTAATCGTATTTATTACTGCTATATCGCCAAGAGGAATTAAATCGGGTTCTTCTAAACAAAACATTAGATAAATATCAATTGTCCAATTGCCGATTCCTTTTAGTTTAATGAGCTCTTCGCGAACTTGTTTTGCTGATTTTGAAGCTAAACTTTCAATATCTAATTCTTTGTTTAAAACCGCTTCCGCTAAAATCTTAAT
>NZ_DHEI01000079.1:335-5626 GCF_002399805.1 Flavobacterium sp. UBA4854 | reverse complement strand
GCAAGGTCAACACGCGCCATAGTGCCTATTGTTGTTTCTTCACTCAAAGGATCTCCCGAACGAAGTTTACTGACTTCTTCTATAAAAGCTTTTGTAAACTCTGTTGCAATAGAAGATTCTACAAGCAAACGTTTTCCAGCAATACAGCTTTGCCCTGCATTCTGAAAACGTGCTTGAACGCAAGTTTTAACAGTTTTCTGCAAGTTGCAATCTGCAAAAACGACCAAAGCATTACTTCCTCCTAGTTCTAAAACTGTTTTTTTAATTTCATTTCCAGCATTAGCTGCCACCGCTCTTCCTGCTGCTTCACTTCCTGTAAGTGTAACTGCTTTAACTTTAGGATTTTTAATGATTTCTTCTACCATTTTACTTCCAATCGGTAGATTCGTAAAACATCCCTCAGGAAAGCCGGCTCTTTCGAATATTTTTTCAATACTGATAGCGCTTTTCATGACATTGCTAGCATGTTTTAAAATCGCAACATTACCTGCCATTAACGCTGGAACTGCAAAACGCATAACTTGCCAGAACGGATAATTCCAGGGCATAATAGCCAAAACAATGCCTATTGGTTCGTAGCTTACATAACTCTTATATGCTTCGGTCTCTATTACTTTATCAGCAAGCATTTTGGGAGCGTTCTCTGCATAATAATCGCATAAGGCGGCACATTTTTCTACTTCTGCTATTGACTGAGTGATCGGTTTTCCCATTTCTTGAGTAATAACCTCGCCATACGCTCGGGAATTTTTTTTAAGTTCTTGACCAACGGCTTTCATTAAAACTGCACGTTCAGAAAAGGGAATTTCTTTCCAAATCTTATATTGAGCGTCTGCTTTATCAATTGCGTTTTCAACGTCTTTTTTATCAAATTCGGCAACCTCATGTACAATCTCTTGGTTATAAGGGTTTATAGACTTAATCATAATCGTATCTTTTTAAAAACGATATAAAAGGTACAATTTATTTTAATTTTTAGATTGTGTAAAGTCTATTATTTTTTGAATAAATCTTTTTCCTAAAACACAAATAGCTTACAATGATCCTGCTTTTACAAAAGTCTGCCAGCCGCGCATGGTTTCAATAAAACGTTCGCTCAATCCTCCTTGCCTCAAATAATCTGCCATTACAGGCAATTGCGGACTGTCGTACATTGGATTTGCTTTTACCTGAAGCGGAAAATCTCTTTGAAGAATTGCTGCACGGGCAATAAGTACAAAATCGCAACCTTCATCTAAAAGTTCTCCTGCACGCTGTGCACTCATAATTTTTCCGGCCGCGCCTAGACGAACTCCTTTGCGCGGAATTTCAGTAAAAACACTCAACATCGTTTTTCCTTTAAAAGTTCCTTCACGAACTATTTGAGCAGAATCCCACAAAGCGAGATCTAAATAATCAATTAATTCACGATCAAAAATATCGGCCGTTACTTCTCGCAATTCTTCCAAAAGCAGTCCGTAACGTTCAATCGACAATCGCCAGCCAATCTGAAAGTTAGGTCCACAAGCTTTGCGAATTCCTTCGATTACTTCTATGGTAAAGCGAGCTCGGTTTTCTAAGCTTCCACCATACTTATCTGTACGATCGTTTAAATTTGGAGACATAAACTCAGAGAGAATCCATCCGAAAGCTCCATGAACTGAGATTCCGTCAAAACCTGCTATTTGCGCTCTTTTTGCCGCAGCGATAAAACTGTCACGAATCCGTTCTACTTCTTCGGTCGTTATAGCCTTAATTCCTTCTATCGTTTTGCTCGACGCTGGAGCTGGTATTCCGCCAATTGAAGGTTTTGCACGATGTCCGGCATAATGCAATTGCACTGCCGACAATGCACCGCCATCACGAATCGCCGACGCCATTTTGGTCAATCCAGACAAATGATTATTGCTATGAATTCCTAATTGTCGCTCAAAAGCGATACCACCTGCTTCTACCGTAGAAGCACTGGTTTGAATTAATCCGTAACCGCCTTGCGCAAGCTGTTCCATCCAATATTGATCGTACTCAGATGCAGTGCCATCATATTCACTTTGCTGGCTGGTTAAAGGGGCTAACATAAAACGGTTTCTCATTGCTGGACCGTGCAGCAATGTAAGCGGTTTAAATAAATCAGAAACAGACATATTGTTTATTTTTTTAAGTTCTACTTATTATTATCGGATGCAAAGTTGTCGAGATAATCATTTGAGATAAATGGATGATTTTTACTTTATAATGGACATTTTGAATTGAGATATAACAAGATGAAAATTCTCCATCATAAAGTAAATTTCCTCCATTCTCTAGCGGGTAATGCTGTCAGATCTTTGCCTTGTTCATAAAAACAATTCAAAATGAAAAAAACAGCTATTATTATTCTTTCTGATCCAAAAGCGGGTTCAGAAGAAGCTTTAGGACGTGTATTCAATGCTTTAGCATCGGCTTATGAATTCAAACACGAAGGTCAAGATGTAAAAATTATTTTTCAAGGTACTGGTATAAGATGGCCAGAACAACTTGAAAAACCTGAGCATCCCGTTAATGCTCTTTATAAAGAAGTAAAAGATCATGTTCACGGACTTTCTAAAGGATGCGTTGCAGTATTTGGCACTGAAGTGTCTGGCTATGAATTGCTAAACGACAATGAAGTTCCTGGAACTCCTGGTCTTCCTAGTTTTGTAAATCTTAAAAAAGAAGGTTACGAAATTTTGATTTTCTAAACTAAAAACTGCCCTCGAAAATAAAAAAGAGGGCAGTTTTTACATCATCTAAAAATTAGATGGAATACAAAAGAACGCTTAAAATTGTTCCTTTTTTGAGTAATTTAGCGTAGTATGAATACTCCATAAAATCAACATTTAAGTCATAAAGTTATGCAAGAAGATTTTCAATATTACATGAATCAATGTTTGGATTTAGCCAAGAGTGCTTTAAAAGCTGGAAATCCGCCTGTTGGCGCGTTGATTGTATTAGATGGAAAAATAATTGGAACGGGCATAGAATCTGGAAAATCAACTGGAGATGTAACCAATCACGCGGAAATATTAGCCGTTAGAGATGCTTTAAAAAACGGATATTCAGATAATCTCCATTTGGCTCGTATGTATACTACTCATGAACCCTGCATTATGTGTTCGTACATGATTCGCCATCATAAAATTGCTGCAATAATTTATGGCACATCTGTTCCTTATGTCGGAGGTTTTACTTCTCAGTTTAATATTCTTTCTACAGAAGATGTTCCAAAATGGGGAAATAAACCGCAAATAATTGGCGACGTGTGTATTGAAGAATGCAACAAACTCAATACGCAATTTTTAGAGCTAATAAATAAACACTAAAAATATGCTATCTCAATCTGTATATACACTTGTTAATCAGCAAAACGGAAACTTATCCTTTAAAGTGTTTGAGTTTGACAACAGCAGTTATTTTGATCATATTCAGCGAAATAATTATTTTACTATAATCATAATTACATCTGGAGAAGGATTAGCAAAAGTTGATCTTAGCGAATATTCGTTTCAAGAAAGCACTTTATTTGCGTTTTATCCCTATCAGCCTTTTATGCTCGCTTCAGAAAAACCGCTGACTGGCATTTCTATTCAGTTTCATCATGATTTTTTCTGCATTTACAAGCATCATAAAGAAATTGCATCAAACGGAATTTTATTTAATAATGTGTATCAGCAGCCTTTTATCTTTTTGGATCAAAATAATAAACAGACGCTTCTTAATATTGTCAAAGAAATTGTTAACGAACTAAAAATGGAAGCTTTAAGAAAAGATGAAGTTTTGGTTTCTTATTTAAAAATATTTCTGGTTTTTGCTACTCGAATAAAACTAGAACAACAATCTATAAAAGAAGTAAACATTACTGATAAACAGCTTTTTATTGTTCAGAATTTACGAAATGCGATTGAAGATAATTTTAGAACAAAACATTCTGCAAGCGAATATGCAGATATGCTGCATGTAACGCCGGTTGTTTTAGCGCGTGCTGCAAAAAATCATTTCAATATGACTCTTTCAGATTTAATAACCGAAAGGATTATTGTTGAAGCAAAAAGAGAATTGTATCTAACCAACAAAACCGTCAAAGAGATTGCCTACGAATTGGGCTATGATGATGAATATTATTTCAGCAGAGTATTTAAGGGCAAAACCGATATATCTCCACAATTATACAGAGATACTATTGGTTTTAACAGAGGGACATTATCATAAAATAGTATAAAAAAAACAAAGTTATTATTTCGACAAAATATACTATCACTAAATTTTGAATCAAAAATTCCCCAAAAAATAATAAGATTCTAAATTAGCAGTACTGTTTAATATCAATACCATATTTCCGCCAATTTATAGAATCCCGTCGTTGTTTTTATGGCATCGTTTGTTTAAATTTGTGACTCTTATGAAAAATTGGTGCACTAAATTTTTACTTTCAATTGTCATTCTCTTAAATGGATATGGCAATGTTTATGCACACAATAACATTGTTTTATATAAAAAGTTTTCGTTCTGTACGCTTACAGATCATACTCAAAGTGAATCCAAATTAAATCGAGGACGTTCATTTGAATCTTTTAAAAGAAAAATATGTCTTTTCGATAATGAAGAAAACGAAGATAATTTTTCGGCTACTCAAAAACAGCTTGTAAAAAACAACTACTTTTTAATTTTTCACAGCAGTAATCATTTTGTCGTTTCTGCGACTGCTTTTACCCAAAAAGTAAATGACTGCAAAATTTTCAGTTTACTTGACAATAAAGTATATCTGTTATTTCAGGTTTTTAGAATTTGATTTTTAACGCTATTGCTTGCCAATAGCCAATCACTTTATAGTTTTATCCTCTGTGTTCTTTAGTTTGATAATAGACGGATATGAACTTCTATGGTCTATTCCCAAAGGCCTTTTTATCTAAAATCAAAAATAAATTACGTTTTAATGCTGAAATAATTATGAAGAGAATTTTCATGATCATGACTTTATGCGCCTTAGTTTTTGCGGGCTGCAATTCTAAAAAAGAAGAAGAAAAAGAAGAAAAGACCAAATTTCTGGTTACAAATCCAATTGAAAAAGATACTACCATTACAAAAGATTATGTATCGCAAATACATTCTATTCAACATATTGAGATAAGAGCTCAAGAGCGCGGTTATCTTGAAAAAATATATGTAGACGAAGGACAAATGGTAAAAAAAGGTCAGCTGCTGTTTAAAATCATGCCTGCTCTTTATGAAGCCGAATTAAAAAAATCAAAAGCTGAAGTAAGTTTCAGTTCAATTGAATATCAAAACGCTAAAAA
>NZ_DHEI01000079.1:0-125 GCF_002399805.1 Flavobacterium sp. UBA4854 | reverse complement strand
CTTCAGTTTACAGAAATCAGAGCGCCTTTTGACGGAATCATTGATAAGTTTCACGTACGTCAGGGAAGTTTAGTTGATGAAGGAGAATTGCTTACAGAATTGGCAGATAACAGCTCAATGTGGGT
>NZ_DHEI01000065.1:12927-25871 GCF_002399805.1 Flavobacterium sp. UBA4854 | reverse complement strand
CTAACTTTTTGGGGGCAGTTCATAAAACTCATCCTTTTTTTATATTATATATTTTTTGGTTTACTCAAAGCTAAAAAAACTTAGCATCTTAACATCTCAGAACCTTAGCATCTTTTTAACTAGTCATTCATCGAAATCAAAAACTCTTCATTGTTTTTGGTTTTCTTGAAACGATCGTTTACGAAGTCCATAGATTCTACTGGATTCATATCTGATAGATATTTACGCATAATCCACATTCTTTGTAAAGTTTTCTCATCTAATAATAAATCGTCGCGACGCGTACTAGATGAAGTAAGATCGATTGCAGGGAAAATACGTTTATTAGCTATCTTACGATCTAATTGTAATTCCATGTTACCAGTTCCTTTAAATTCTTCGAAGATAACTTCGTCCATTTTAGAACCTGTTTCTGTTAACGCAGTTGCAATGATACTTAAAGAACCACCATTTTCTACATTTCTAGCTGCTCCAAAGAAACGTTTTGGTTTTTGCAATGCATTTGCATCAACACCTCCACTCAATACTTTTCCAGATGCTGGCTGAACTGTGTTGTATGCTCTTGCTAAACGTGTAATCGAGTCTAAAAGAATCACAACATCATGACCGCATTCTACTAAACGTTTTGCTTTTTCCAATACGATGTTAGCGATTTTTACGTGTTCTTGTGGTTCTCTATCAAAAGTTGAAGCGATAACTTCACCACGAACACTTCTTTGCATATCTGTAACCTCCTCTGGACGCTCATCAATAAGAAGAACAATCAAATAAACTTCTGGATGGTTAGCTGCAATTGCGTTTGCAATATCTTTAAGAAGCATTGTTTTACCTGTTTTAGGCTGTGCAACGATCATACCACGCTGACCTTTACCTATTGGTGAAAACAAATCTATAATTCTTGTTGAAATAGAACTGCCTTTTTCGGCTAGTTTGAATTTTTCTGAAGGAAAAACTGGTGTCAAGTGTTCGAAAGAAACTCTATCGCGAACTACTTGCGGATCGTGACCGTTAATTTTTAATACACGAACCAATGGGAAAAACTTCTCGCCTTCTTTTGGCGGGCGAACCACTCCTTTTACTGTATCTCCGGTTTTTAAACCAAATAATCTGATTTGTGAAGTTGATAAATAAATATCATCTGGAGAAGCTAAATAATTATAATCTGATGAACGTAAAAATCCATAACCGTCTGGCATCATTTCTAAAACGCCTTCACTTTCAATAATTCCGTCAAATTCAAAATCTGAATCTCTGAAGTTATTATTGTTCTTTTTATTCTTGTGGTTAGGGTTTTGATTATTGTGATTTCCGTTTCCATTGCCGTTCCCGTTCCCGTTCTGATTTTGGTTCTGATTCTGATTCGGGTTTTGATTTTGGTTCTGGTTCTGGTTCTGATTTTTATTCTGATTCGGATTGATCTTTTTTGCAGGAGCAGTTTGTGAAGTTTTTTCAGCTGTTTCGGCTGTTGGCTCAGAAGTAATTGATTCTGATGGAGCTGATTCTACAACTTCTTCAGTAGCGGTTACTTCTTTTTCTTTTTTGAGCGCTACTTTCTTCTCATATGCCTGTTTATTGAATTTTCCACCTTTAGTCTCTTTTTTTGCTATTGGTGTTTTATTCTCCCCTACTGCTTCATCTGCCTTTTCTGCAATTGGCTGAACTGTTTCAGCAGTATCGTTTTTTTGAACAGTTTCCTCTACTTTATCAAATTCTAAAACAGGAGCATTTTTGGTATTTGCTGCTTTTGGTTTTGCTGGAGCAATTCTAGCGCGTTTTGGTTTTTCTTCTTTGGCTTCAGAAACTACTTCTGCTTGAGGTGCTTGAGCCGGAGCATTAGTGCTCTCTTGGTGTGCTAAAATCTGACTAATTAAAGTCTCTTTTTTGACACCAGTAATCTTTATTGTTTTAGCTAACTTAGCTATTTCTTGAAGCTCAGCAAGCTTCATTTCTTTTAATGCAGAAATATCAAACATGAATGTTCTATGAATTTAATTATTTTAAGGAATACTGTAAAAAGAATAGGTAGATAATTAATTTGAATTGACCGCAGTATGAAGTGCTTACGGTATTATGATGCAATAATACGAATAAAATTTTATCATACAATAGTATTTTAAAAAAAGAAAATATATTTTTGTAAAACATTTTTAGACCATGATACAAAGAATTCAAACTGTATATATATTTCTAGCTTTTGCAG
The DNA here is from genome assembly GCF_002399805.1 of Flavobacterium sp. UBA4854. Classification (NCBI taxonomy): domain Bacteria; kingdom Pseudomonadati; phylum Bacteroidota; class Flavobacteriia; order Flavobacteriales; family Flavobacteriaceae; genus Flavobacterium; species Flavobacterium sp. UBA4854. The sequence continues at coordinate 23,671 of NZ_DHEI01000065.1, read as the reverse complement.
CAACTGGCATTTTATTGCTTTTTGTTCCGCTTTGGACAACTAGTGCAGGAAAGCCATTCTTTTTTATGCAGGATATGCTTTATACTTTTTTACTAGGATTAACAACTATGCTTAGCATTATCAGTATAATTTCATTTAAAAAGAGACAAAATCAGTTTGTACTAAACAGACTGAACATAATATTAAATTTAATTTTATTAGGATTATTTGTATATCGATCACTAAATTTATCTGGAGGGACCGAGGTCTCTGAGAAAGGTATTGGGATGTTCATGCCAATTGTTGCTATCGTGTTATTAGTTCTAGCTAATAAGGCCATCAAAAAGGATGAGGATCTTGTAAAATCTGTTGATCGTTTGAGGTAAACCTATAAACTTTAGTTTATTTTGTGCGAAGAAAAACCCGAACTCTGATTCGGGTTTTTTTTACCCTATTATATTATAAATCAAACCTGAAGAGCATAATAAAAATGCGTTTTATAGTATAATTTTGTGTTTTCAAATTCAAATAATCATGACTCCCAAAATACGGATTCATCTTGCAGATGATCATCAGGTTCTAATTGATGGACTGTCCAACCTGCTTCAAACCGTTTCAAACTTTGAAGTGGCAGGAACTTCACTGGACGGCACCACAGTCTATGATGATGTTATAAACGATAAAGCCGATGTTTTGATTCTAGACATCAGTATGCCTAAAAAAGATGGCATAGAAACGTTAAAAGAATTTAACCAAAAACAACTTCCTTGCAAGGTCATTATTTTATCTAGTTATGATGATCTTAAAATCATTAAAGAAGTAATGAAACTAGGTGCAAAAGGCTATCTAACCAAGAATTGCGCTGGCGAAAATATCATTGAAGCTGTCGAAGCTGTTTATCAAGGTCAGGAATATTTTAGCGATGCTGTTAGAGAAAAAATCTTCAATACTTTTAGAGACAACCCAAAACTCAACTCAAACGCAGTTATAGAAAATCCAATCTTAAGCCCTCGTGAGATTGAAATCATTATTTTAATTGCTTTGGAATATAGCGGAAAAGAAATCAGCGAAAAACTTTTCATCAGCTCGCATACTGTCGAAACGCATCGTAAAAACATTATGAAAAAGCTCAATATAAAAAGCACAATAGGTTTGGTAAAATATGCTCTTAAAAACAATTTGATCAATCCTTAAAAATTGCTTTTATGTTTCGTTTTAAATTCTTTATATATATTCTTTTTCTTATTGCTTTTGAAGGAAATAGTACCGCACAATCTACTGATACCGTAAAAGTTTCAAAAACTGAAATTAAGAGAAAAATTGCAAATAATCATTTTAGCAAATCAGAACAACTACGAAACAAAAAAATCGTCAGTTTGTCTATTATACTTACCGTCATCATTTTTCTTTTATTTTATTTTTTATATCAAAACAATAAGTTAAAACAGAAAATAAAACGAAAAGACACCAAACAGAAAATCCTTCTCGATATCATTAATTCTGGTATAGATTCTCAAGAAGTAGAGCGAAAAAAAATTGCTTCTTTTCTACACGACAATATCAATTCACTTTTGTCTTCCGCAGGATTACATTTAAACACTTTTACGGCTCAACATGACATAAAATCAGATGAAATCCAGAAAGCTAAAAACATTTTATCTGAAGCGCACGAATTACTACGAGATATGTCTCACGATCTTGTTCCGTCACTTTTGGTTCGTTTTGGATTAATTTATGCTTTAGAAGATTTGTGCGAAAAAAATTCAAATTCTGCGATCGAATTTGAGTTTTCAAGTTCCATTCCAACTAGCAGAAGATATGTTGAAAAGTTCGAAATGAAGATTTATTTTATAGTCAGCGAATTATTTAGTAATATCACCAGACATAGCAACGCTAAAAAAGCAAAGCTTTCTTTGACTGAAAAAGAAAATCAATTAATTCTATGCATTTACGATGACGGAATTGGTTTTAAAACTCAGAAATTAAAAGAGGTTGAAGGTTTTGGGTTAAACAGAATAAGAGCTCGAATTAAAAAATATAAAGGAACTTTATCTATTATTTCAAAAGAAAACCAGGGAACCAAAATAAAAATTCAGATTCCATTGCCGCATTAATTACTTCGCTCCTATTTCAATAATTTCCAAATCTTTGATTTTATCATCATCAATTACAAATCGCAACATGGTTCTCACTTTATGAAATCCGCTTTTTCCAGCAGCGCCAGGATTCATGTACAGCAAATTATTCTTTTTATCAAACATGACCTTCAGAATATGAGAATGCCCGCAAATAAACAATTTCGGCGGATTCAGAGCCAATTCTTCCCTAACATTCTGATTGTATTTTCCAGGATAACCTCCAATATGCGTAATCCAAACCGATACATTTTCGCAAGAAAATCTATTATTTAACGGAAATTCTAATCTTGCCTGCGCATCGTCAATGTTTCCATAAACTGCTCTTAGAGGTTTTAGCTTTTTTATGGTATCTGTAACTACCAAATCTCCAATATCTCCAGCATGCCAAACTTCATCTGCTTGAGCAACATATTTTAAAATGGTATCATCAATATGACTGTGAGTGTCTGAGAGAAGCAGGATTTTGGTCATTTTTTTTAAAAAAGGTACAAAGGTTCAAAGTTGTAAAGGTATAAAGTTTTTTTTGTAGAGGCGCACTACGGTGTGTCTTTCGTCTTATGTTCAAGTTTATTTATTTTCCAATCTTACGTTAGACGTACTGCAGTGCGTCTCTACAGATATGCATGATGAAAAACCTTTGCCTCTTTGCAACTATGAACCTTTGCACCTTTTAAAAGCATCTTTTAAAAAAACCTTTGTACCTTTGCACCTCAGAACCTCTGTCCCTTAAAATGAGATATTTTATTCAATTCGCTTATAACGGAACACATTATCATGGCTGGCAAATACAGCCAAATGCTTCTTCAGTTCAAGAAACTTTAAATAAAGCTTTTTCGGTTTTATTAAATGAAACTATCAGCATTATGGGTGCGGGAAGAACAGATACGGGTGTTCATGCCAGCGAAATGTATGGTCATTTTGACACAGAAAAAACATTAGATATTCCGGTTTTGACTCATAAACTGAATTCGTATTTACCAAAGGATATTGCTATTTTTGATATTATACCAGTTCACGATGATGCCCATTGTAGATTTGACGCTACAAAGCGAACTTATGAATATCATATTAATACCTTAAAAAATCCGTTTTTACAGGAATTGAGCTGGTATGTTTCGCAAAAACTAGATGTCAGTTTAATGAATGAAGCAGCGCAGTTATTATTGAAACATACCGATTTTCAATGTTTTTCAAAAGTCAACACTGATGTCAACACATTTGATTGTACGGTTTTTGAGGCATATTGGAAACAAGAAAACGGAAAACTGATTTTTACCATTTCGGCAAATCGGTTTTTAAGGAATATGGTTCGTGCAATTGTAGGCACTTTGATCAATATTGGTTTAAAGAAAATCACTTTAATCGATTTTGAAGATATCATTGCCAGCAAAAGCAGAGAAAAAGCAGGATTTTCGGTTCCTGCACATGGTTTATATTTAACCAAAATAGATTACGATTATTTATAAAGCTTTAAGCTTTAGGCAATAGGCTTTAGGCTTATTTCTTGCTGCTTACTGCTAATAGCTTATGGCCTAAAGCCTAACGCTTAAAGCACGAAAAAATAAATGAAAGCAAAAGCATTCGATACAGGATTATTCAAACGAATTTTAAAATATACTCGTCCTTATAAATGGCGTTATTATGGCGTAATCATATTTGCCATTTCGCTATCTATCTTCGCTGCACTTCGTCCTTATTTACTTAAAGAAACTGTCGATGGCTACATCAAAACTCATGACAAAATGGGTTTACTCCTATATATTATATTAATGGGAGTGGTTTTACTGATGGAAGTTTTTTCGCAGTTTTACTTTGTTTATTGGGCCAATTGGCTTGGGCAGGATATTGTAAAAGATATTCGAACCAAACTTTTTCAGCACATTTTGAGTTTCAGAATGAAATATTTCGACTTGGTTCCAGTTGGACAATTGGTTACACGTGCCGTTTCAGATATTGAGTCGATTGCTCGAATTTTCAGTCAAGGTTTGTTTATGATTATAAGCGATTTGATGAAAATGGTTGTTGTCTTGATTTTTATGTTTTATATGAATTGGAAACTGACTTGGATTGTCGTAGTTGCTATGCCAATTTTAGTTTTTATAACTAGAATTTTCCAACGCAAAATGCAAGTTGCTTTTGAGGAAGTAAGAACCCAGATCGCCAACATGAACTCTTTTGTACAAGAACGTGTAACAGGAATGAAAATCGTTCAGCTTTTTAACCGTGAAAAAATCGAAGCCGAAAACTTTAAAGACATCAACAACAAACATAGAGTTGCTTGGATTAAGACCATTTTATACAACTCTATCTTCTTCCCAATTGCCGATATTATTTCATCCATAACTTTAGGTTTGGTTGTAGTTTATGGTGGTTTCCGAATTTTAAACGGAGATCATTTTACAACTTTTGGAGATTTATTTTCATACACCATGTTTATCGGAATGCTTTTTAATCCGTTAAGACAAATTGCGGATAAATTCAATGAAATGCAGTTAGGAATGATTGCTGCCAATCGTGTTTTTGATATTATTGATACACAAGATCATATTCAAGATACAGGAACAATTGAAGCGCCAGTTTTTGATGGAAGAATTGATTTTAAAGACGTTCGTTTTAGCTACATTCCAGAAGAAGAAGTTATAAAAGGAATTGATTTATCGGTTTCGGCTGGACAGACTATTGCTATTGTAGGTTCTACAGGAGCAGGAAAATCTACGATCATTAATTTATTGAATCGTTTTTACGAAATCAATAGCGGAACAATTTGCATTGATGGAGAAAATATAGAAAACTATACTTTGGCTTCTTTAAGAAAACAAATTGCTGTTGTTTTACAAGACGTCTTTTTGTTTGCCGATACGATTTATAATAATATCACTTTGCACAATCCAGAAATTACTCGAGACAAAGTAATTGATGCCGCAAAGAAAATTGGTGTTCATGATTTTATTATGAACCTGCCAGATAATTATGATTTTGATGTAAAAGAGCGTGGTGTTATGCTTTCGTCTGGACAGCGCCAGCTTATTGCATTTTTACGTTCTTATGTGAGTAATCCAAGTATTTTGATTTTAGACGAGGCGACTTCTTCTATCGACACGTATTCTGAAGAAATGATTCAGCGTGCAACAGAAACGATTACAAAAGGAAGAACTTCGATTATAATAGCACATAGATTAGCAACAATTGTAAATGCAGATAAGATTGTGGTGATGGATAAGGGATTGATTGTTGAACAAGGAACGCATCAGGAGTTATTGCAAAAAACTGATGGGTACTATAAAAATTTATATGACTCGCAATTTGCTGTGGCAAACTAGGTCATAATGTTACTTTTTGAAATTTAGATTAAAAAATATTACCTCTAGACGGGCATTCTTAATATATGTTACGGTTTCGATTCTGGTTACAGTTTTGTCCGTTTATATTTTGAGTAACCTTATTACTGATTTGACAGAAAAAGCGAATGATGAAGTATCACTTCGCAGTTTTATGAAGAAGCAGGAATTTATGTCACAAGAGTTTTCTAAATTTATGGAACATGAAAACCAAATAAAACATGTTTTAAAAATAAGTACACCAGAAAATCTAGCATCCAACTTACATGTTTTGTCTTCGGTTCAAAATACCAATTCACTGGTTGCCGATAGCTGGTTTCAAATCAATGAAAATAGAATTCAGTTTGGAACAGATTCTATTTCTGATGCCTTAAAAAAAGAAGTTTCAGATTTCATTCTAAAAAATAAAAATGTAGATTATTTCAGCGCTGTTATTCCGCAAGGAAAAGAATGGGTTTGGAGAATTTATTTCAAACTTAATTCAAAAAACACAACAGTTCGTTATGGCTACGATATCAACTTAAAAAATCTTCATAATTATATCTCGAATGTAGACAAGTCTAATTCGGCAACAAATTATGCCTTTATTTTTGATAAATCTGGAAGATGCATTTATCATCCTGAGATTGCGTTTATAGGAAAAGACATTTACAAAATATCTTCTACCCGATCTATTGATACCATTTTTACTAAAAAACAAGATTATGTAAGAAGAATTACAATGTCCGAATATTTAAAACTGGATGTTATTCGTTTTACAAAAAGATTAGATTTAAAAAATTCGCATTGGTTTATATGTGTCAATGTTCCTAAATTTTCTGTGGATGAAAATGTAGAATTAATCAAAAAATATTCTACTTGGATATACTTGATTACAACAGTAATGCTTTTCCTTATTTTCTACTTATTCTTGTATATCAACAGACGCGCGTACCGAGAAAAAGGAATTGCCATAAAAGAGAAAAATAGACTCTTAGTAGAAAACGAAAAAATAATAAAAGAAAAAGCTCTTATTCAGTTACAACAATTGAAAGAGCAGATAAATCCGCACTTTTTATTTAATTCACTTAATTCGCTTTATATGCTAATTGGAAGTGATATTAAAGTTGCGCAAAAATTTACCTTAAACTTATCTCGTATTTATCGTTATTTAATTGATCCGCCAGAAACAAATATTGTCCCTCTGAAAAACGAATTATTATTTATCGAAAAATATATCTTTTTACAGCAGACTCGTTTTAAAGACGAATTATTCTTTTCTATTCAAATAGAAAGTGAAACTGCTTTAAACAAACACATCCCCTATCTTGCTTTCCAGATTGCGGTCGAAAATGCTATTAAGCATAATGCGGCAACTCAAGAAAGTCCCTTAACTACTACAATCCTGATTCAAGAAAATCAGGCAATTATCAGCAACAATCTTCAAAAAAAATTGACTGCTGAACCGAGTACTAAATTTGGGTTAAACTACCTGAATAGCATTTACAATTATTACTCAAAAACCGATTTTAAAACATCAGAAAAAGACGGCGTTTTTATCTGTATTCTTCCATTAATAAACATTCACTCCTAAAAAAAAGCCACTCACTCCTTTTTGTTTTTTTTCTGAACTAAAATAAAATAGTTTCGGATCGAAAATTAACCTAAACTTAACATCTGATGAAGGAAAAGTCATTCCTGCATAATTTGGTAACAATTTGCATACTCTTATTATTATTATCGCCGCTTACTGTTCAATCTCAAAAGAAAAAGAAAGACAAAAAAGAAGCTGCAACCGAAATTAAAAAAGATTCTACCGATTCTAAAAAAGGTAAAAAATATGACGACCTAGTAAAAAAAGGTTCTCTAAAAAAAGGTCTGTTTAATATTATTCAAGTTAAAACAGATGTTTATTTTGAAATTCAGGACAGCTTATTTAAAAGAGAGTTTTTAGTTGTAAATAAATTATCTCAAGTTCCTTTTCAAGTAAACGAAGCTGGCTTAAACAAAGGAATGAATTATGAAAACAAAGTCATTAGTTTTTATAAAGATACAATTGCAAAGAAAGTCTGGGTAAAATCGTATGTGCCAAAGGTTTCGTCACCAAAAGAAGATGCGATTACACAATCTGTTCAAAATAATTTTGCCGAATCTATTATTGAAGTTTTTGATATTGAAACCAAAAACAACGATTCGACTTCTGTTGTTATTAAAGTAAATAAGATTTTTGACGGAAAACAAAAAAGCTTCAATGATGTTTTGAGCAACATTGGATTTGGCGGTTCTGTAAAATCTGACCTTTCTTATATTGAAGGTGTAAAATCTTTCCCAAAAAACATTGTCGTAAAATCGCAATTGACTACTTCTGTTAGCGAAGGCGGACCTGCATTGTCTGTAACTCTTGGTGTTACGAGCAATATTATTTTATTGGACAAAACTCCGATGAAACCTCGTTTTTCTGACAACAGAATTGGTTTCTTCACAGAAAAACACTGGTATTTTGCCGATGATCAACAAGCAATGCTTGAAAAAGAACTAATTACACGTTGGAGATTAGAACCTAAAAAAGAAGACGAAGAACGATATTTGAAAGGCGAATTGGTTGAACCTAAAAAACCTATCGTTTATTATATTGATCCATCGACTCCAAAACAATGGAGAAAGTATATTATTGATGGTGTTCACGATTGGCAAGCAGCTTTTGAAAAAGCAGGTTTTAAAAATGCTGTTATCGCAAAAGAACCAACAGAAGCCGATTTGGATTTTGATATTGATGATGTTCGCTACTCTGTAATTACATATGCAGCTTCTCCAAAATCTAATGCTATGGGCCCATCTGTGGTTGATCCAAGAAGCGGTGAAATTATCGAAGCTGATATTATTTGGTGGCATAATGTAATGACTTCGCTTCAAAGCTGGATGCGCATTCAGACAGGACCAATTGATCCGAAAGCTAGAGGAAATAAATTTAGTGATGAACATATGGGAGAAGCAATTCGTTTTGTTTCATCTCACGAAGTTGGACATACTTTTGGTTTAAAACATAATATGGGTTCTTCTTTTGCTTACGATGTTGAATCTCTTCGCTCTAAAGAATTCACAGCAAAAATGGGCGGAACTGCTCCATCAATTATGGATTATGCCCGTTACAATTATGTAGCACAACCAGAAGACAATGTAACAGTTATTACTCCAAAAATTGGAGAATATGATAAATATGCTATTGAATGGGGTTACAGATGGTACGCGCCTAACGAAAACGAAACAACAAAACTAAACGCCTTACTTACAAAACATCAAGATGACCCCATTTATTTTTATGGAGAACAACAGGAAAATATAATTGATCCTCGTTCTCAATCTGAAGATCTAGGAAACGATGCTGTAAAAGCGAGTGAATATGGTTTAAAAAACCTAAAACGTGTTGTCGATAATATCTTAAGCTGGACTTACGATAAAGATCAATCTTACTATGAGACAGGAAAATTATACATCGGAACTATTGGCCAATGGCAATTGTACAACCGTCATGTAATGAACAATATTGGTGGTGTTTATTTGAACACAACGGTTCACGGAGACAACAAACAAAGCTACATTCCGGTTTCAGCAACAATGCAAAAAAGAGCAGCAGATTATTTAGCTAAAAATGTACTTACAATTCCGCAATGGTTGTTTTTCAATGATATTTTAGACAAAACAAATCCGTTGAAAGATTCTCCTCTTGGGCCTTACGAATATACTCCGTATACACTTTCGAGAGAATTGCAATACAGCATTATGTATGATTTATTTAGTGATGATCGCTTGCTTAGAATGACAGAAAACGAATTGTATCAACGAAATAAAACCAAAGATCCAGTTTTTACCGTAAATGATTTGTTTAAAAAAATGCATCAAAGTGTTTTTGCCGGAACGATTGCCAATAAATCATTATCAATTCTAGAACGTATGACACAGAAAAATTATGTAGACGTTTTGGTTGTTTCTACAAATAAATTATTTGAAAAAACAGATGCTAAGAAACTATTAGACATTCAGCAGACTTTAAATATGCCTCATTTATGCAATTATTTAGATGATGCCCACATGGTAAAAAACATTAATCAATCTTCTTTAAAAAGAGTTACAGAAGTGACTTCAGATAAAAAAGGAGAATTAACAAAAGTCCTTCAATTATTAAAAATTAAAAAGAATACAGGAGACCAATCTACCCAAAACCATTACCACGATTTGATCCAACGAATCGAAAAAGCATTAAATAACACAACCTTTTAATACACAACCCAAAAACATGAAGAAAATTTTACAAGCCTTACTGCTATTCCTGGCCATCGCAGGATACTCGCAGGAAACCCGAACCATCTCGGGAATTATTCTAGATGAAAATGATCACCAGCCTATTCCTGGAGCTTCTATTTTTGTTGAAAACAATTCTATTGGAAGCAAAACATCACAATCAGGAATTATACAAAGTGAAAGCATTGGAACTACTACAGATTTTGACGGTAAATTTCAATTGAAAATAGGAAAAAAAGTTACCGCTTTGAGAATCATTTTCATGGGATATCAGCCTTATACTCTTGAATTGTCAGCTCAAAAAGAATATACAATCAACTTAAAATCTGAAGTTGCAAAACTCCAGGAAATTGTAGTTACTGGATACCAAAAAATTGAAAAGAGAAAACTGACATCTGCAATTACAAAAGTAGATATGGCTTCGATTCAGCAAGCTGGTGTTTCTAGTATCGATCAATTATTAGTTGGACAAGTTGCCGGAGTTGCTGTTACTACTCCATCTGGAGCACCTGGAGCGGCTGCAAAAATTAGAATTAGAGGTACAGCTTCTTTAAACGGTTCTCAAGATCCTTTATGGGTTTTAGACGGACTTCCGTTAGAGAACAATGATGTTCCTAAAAATTATGATAAAGACAATATTGATGTTTTAAATAACTATTCTATCGCTGGTTTAAATCCAGATGATATTAAAGATATTACCATCTTAAAAGATGCGGCTGCAACAGCTATTTATGGTGCACGTGCTGCAAATGGTGTAATTGTGGTTACTACCAAAAAAGGAAGAAGCGGTAAAATGTCGATTAACTTCAACACAAATACTTTTATTACGTTAAGACCAGAAATATCAAAATTAAACTTGATGAATTCTAATCAAAAAGTTGATTTTGAACTCGATTTGGCTAGCCGTGCAGATTTAACTTACAGAGACACCGGTGGAGATGTTGCTCGTATCCTAAATGGAGCGAATGAATTAGACGCATACAGAGCCGGTGGATTCTCTTCTTTGAGTTC
>NZ_DHEI01000065.1:11721-12713 GCF_002399805.1 Flavobacterium sp. UBA4854 | reverse complement strand
TTAAGTTTATCTGGAGGTGGAGAAAAATCAGATTATTATTTCTCTTTAGGATATTATGACGAAAAAGGAACTACTATTGGAACTGGTTTAAAACGTTATAACTTAACTTTAAAAAACAATTTCGAAATAACAGATAAATTTAAAGTTGGCGTTGGAATTTTTGGTTCTGAAACCAAAACTACTTCTTATATTTCAGATACAAGTGGTTTTACTAATCCTGCAAATTATTCAAGAAACGTAAATCCGTACTTGACTCCTTACAATGCTGACGGAAGTTACAAATACGACCCAGACATCGTTGGTTATTCTGATATTTATGTTCCGTTCAACATCATCGAAGAAAGAAACAATACTTCTTACGATTTAAAAACTAGAGCTGTTAAGGCTTTATTAGACGCTGAATATAAAATCACGAAAGACTTAAGAGTAAGTAGCCAATTAGGTTTACAGTTAGACAATAGCTCAAGTGAAAAATTTGCTGCAGCAGACACTTATTTTACAAGAAGAACAAAAGAACAAACACGTTATTACAAAGACGGAAAATACAATTATTTCCTTCCTAATGGCGGTATTATTCAAAATTCAAACACCGATTTCTTTCAATATAACCTAAAAACAATGGTTAATTACAGCAAGACTTTAGGTGAAAAACACGAAATTGAAGCCATGGTCGGTAATGAGTTAAGAAGAACTTACAATACAAATATTGCGACAAAAGGTTTTGGATTTGACCAAAATACATTGACAACACAGCAGATTATTTTCCCAAATTCAGATTTTGCAAACAATCCTGAATATAGAACATACCAAAAAAGCCAGAACGAAAATGCTTTTGCTTCATTTTATGCAACTGCTTCTTATACTTACGATAGAAAATATAGTTTCTTTGGAAGTATTAGATATGATGGTTCTGACTTATTTGGTGTAGACCCTAAGTACAAATATTTACCGTTATGGTCGGTTTCTGGATCTTGGTTAGTTTCTCAAGAAAA
>NZ_DHEI01000065.1:2126-11517 GCF_002399805.1 Flavobacterium sp. UBA4854 | reverse complement strand
GTAATGGGAAATAACAAAATAACAACTATTTTACCAGGAACAACAGAACCAACAATCGTTGTTATAAGTCCACCAAACGATAAATTACGTTGGGAAAAAACACAGAATACCAACTTTGGTTTAGATTTAGGATTATTCAATAACCGAATTAGCATTATTACAGATGCTTACGGAAGAAAAAGTTCTGATTTAATTGGTTCGAGATCTTTACCATTAGAAAATGGTTTTGAGTATACAAACATGAACTGGGCGCAAGTAAGCAACAAAGGTTATGAAATCTCTATTGCCACAAAGAACATTAACCGTCCTAATTTTAAATGGACAACAAACATCAACTTTGCACACAACAAAAGTAATGTTGACCGTTTAGAAATTCGTGACAACACTTATACGCCAAACCAAGAAGGTCATGCTGTAAATGCTGTTTTTGGGTTTAAAACAAACGGAATCGACGAAAACGGTTATCCATTATTTGTAAACAAAAAAGGAGAAACGGTAAATGCGCAAACTTTCTTTGGTTTATTTGATCCTTATGCAGACTTTTTCCCTGGAGAATTTGCACAATCAAGTTTAACAGCAGCAGAGTTCAGAGATTTATTTGTTTATTTAGGAGACAGAGACCCGAAATTTACTGGAGGTATTACCAACACATTCAAGATAAGCAATTTTGATTTCACAGTTGCGGCAGCTTTCAATTTAAAACAAACGGTGGTTAAAACACCTCCTTACAACGGAACACAAGTTGATAGAGGACAAAACTATAGTACAGATATTTTAAATGCTTGGTCACCAACAAATACCTCTTCTAATTTACCAGGAATTACAAGTAAAGATTCTGGAACAGGAGATTCTTATTTAGCTTATTTATGGTTCTCTGGAGGAAATCAGATACCAACATACAACTATTTAGACACATGGGTTAGCGAAATGAGCTATATGAGATTAAGTAGTATGCGTTTAGGATATACACTTCCTAAAGCGTTCACAGATCAAATTAATATTCAAAGTATCAGATTAAATGTTGAAGCGAGAAACCTATTTGTAGTAGGTTCAGATTTCAAAGGATATTTTGATCCTGAAACATACGGAAGCATTTATGCACAGCCAGTTCCTAGATCATTTACTATAGGATGTAATGTAACTTTCTAATTCAATTAAAGATGAAAAAATTCTCAAAATATATATTCCTTTTCGTTGCATCAATTGCTGTAAGCAGTTGCGATGAATATCTGGATGTTACTCCTATCGGAAAAGTGATTCCAGAAACTTTACCACAATATCGTGCTGTTTTAACGACAGGCTACTCGATATATCCACAACACAAAGCCTTAACGTCTATGCGTACAGACGAATTGGTTTTAAATGAAGATAGTGACCGAACTGTTTCTTACAGAGACATTCACATCTGGAAGGATACAAACCCAGATCAGTATACCAAATTTTTTCCTTACGACCAACTATACTCTATTATTTTCTATACGAATGTAGTAATCAATGAAGCTTCCAAAAAACTGGATGCTTCTCCTGAAAAAGATCAATTAATTGGAGAAGCTTATGCACTTAGAGCTTTAGCTTATTTTGACTTGGTAAATCTTTTTGGAAAAACATACAATGCGGCAACAGCTGCTTCAGACAAATCAGTTCCATTAGCTTTAGAAATCGACTTAGAGCAAGCTTTTGTTCCGCAAACTGTCGAAGTTATTTACAACCAGATTATTTCAGATGCTAATCAAGCTGAAAAATTAATCAATGTAAGTTCTCAAGCTAAAGGTTTAAACTATCGTTTTTCTAAAGTTGCTTTGTATGGCTTACAAAGCAGAATTTATCTTTATCAACAGCAATGGCAAAAATCTTTAGATGCTGCCAACAAAGCGCTTGCAATAAACAGCAATCTGGTTAATCTAAATTCGACTTCTGTTATTCCAACAAAGTTTGATGCTGCAGAATCTATTTTAGCTATAGAACCTGGATATACTACCGACATTATGGAATCTTCTTTTGCATCTCCAGAGTTGATTAATGCATATAGCAAAACGACAGATTTGCGTTTTCCTCTTTACTTTTCAACTAGCGGAAGCAATTACAGAATTGAAAAAGGAAGATTCGACGAGAACAAATGCACGATCAGAACTTCTGAGTTGTATTTGACAAAAGCGGAAACATCTGTAAAACTGAACAATATCTCAGATGCTAAAAGAACTGTTTTAAGTTTTGTAAAAAACAGATACTCTGCAGCAGGATACACACAGCTTGAAAGCCAAATAAACGCTATGAATGCTGCAGATCTAACCAACTTTATTTTGGCAGAAAGACAACGTGAATTTGTTGTTGAAGGTCAGCGTTGGTTTGATTTAAGAAGAACAACACAAAAACAGATTGTTCATACTCTAAAAGGGCAAAATTATACTTTGATACAAAATGATCCGCGTTATACTCTTATTTACCCAGCAAACGCGAGATTGAACAATCCCAATCTATAATACACCTATTGTTTTTTTTAAAAGGTCCAGTTTTCATAGCTGGGCCTTTTTTTTACACAAATTCATGCAACAAATTACACTCTTTTTTGCGAATACGAATTACTGATTTTATCTTTGCAGTATAATTGGTTATAAATTTCGAAAAAAATGAAAATTGCCATTGTCGAAGACGAACATCTTGCTTCTAGCTATCTAAAATCGATTTTAGAACAGCAAGACGTTTTATCGATTACCGCAATCACTGTTTTAAAATCTGTAAAAGAAGCTGTTGTTTTTTTTAAAGAAAACAAAGTAGATCTTGCATTTATGGACATTCATTTGGGTGACGGGAAAAGTCTCGAAATCTTCGAAAAAACCACTATCTCCTGCCCTGTTATTTTTATCACAGCTTACGATTCTTATGCTATTTCAGTTTTCAAGCATTTTACAATCGATTATCTTTTAAAACCATTTGAAGAAGAAGAATTATTAGAAGCGCTTCAGAAATTCAAAAAAATAAAAGATAATTTCAACAGCGATTCTACGCTTCAATCTTTGGTAGCAATAGAAAATCCTGAAAGCAGTAAAATCCAGCATCATTTCTTGGTAAATCATGGCTATAAAATGATTTCTATTAGCGAAAATGAAATCACTTATTTTACAGCAACAGGAAAACATTTATTTATTCATATAAAATCAGGAAACAGCTACTTGTACAATAATACCTTAACTGATATTATAAACAATTTAGATCCTTTCAATTTCTTTAAAATAAATCGAAAATATATTGTGACTCGAAACAGTATAAAAGAAGTTGTAAAACACTCCAATCAGAAAGTAGAATTGATTTTGAATGTTCCTCCAGCCGAATCTGAGGCAATTTTTATCAGTAAAAAAGAAATCAATAATTTCAAAAATTGGCTAGATCAATAATTTAATAATTATTTAGCTATAAATTAATGTTGGTTTCCTAAATTAAAAAACTGCAGTATTCACAAATTGTGATTTAAAATCCGACTAAAAACTGTCAAAAACACTTTAAAACGTTAAATTAGCGTTATAGAAATCATAAAATTGACCTTTCACAATCAGTTACATAGCAGAAATTTTTTGTTTATTCTTTATCTTTGAGAGTATAGAAATCAAATGTAAAAGACAATGCCACAAAATAGATTTTATCCTGATGAAAAATTCAAAGAAATAGAAATAAATGCCTCATTGCAACTAAGATACGCCATTTCAAACAGAGGTAGATTGATAAGTTTTACTGATGAAATTGAAAACGGAAGGATCTTAAAAGGAGGTTTAAGCGACGGATATCCAACTTTCCGTTTTAAAGTTAAAAAAGACGATAAAATCGTAAATAAATATCTCTTCTTATACAAACTCGTTGCCCAATATTTTATTCCGAAAGATTCTGAAGATCAGACATATGTTCTGCACTTAGATTATAACAGAGCAAACGATGATGAGCGCAATCTACGTTGGGCTACAAAACAAGAAATGATGGCACATAGCCGTAAAAGTCCGCGTGTTATTCAGGCAAAAAAGAACTTAATTGAGCACAATCTAAAAGCTGACGGCCGAAAATTAACCACTACAAAAGTGATGCTAATTAAAAAAATCCTTGCAAGACCAGAACAAAAAACACGTCTTAAAATGATTGCAAAACAGTTTGGAGTAAGCGAAATGCAAATTAGAAGAATTGCCAGCGGAGAAAACTGGGGACATGTAAAAGTTTAATGGTGATTGTAAAATGTTAAAGGTAAAATGTGAGATGTATGATATTGAAATCAACATTTCACATTTTACTTTTTTACAACTTACCTTTTTTTAAAATAAATCCTTAAATTCGCAATCACAAATAACAAAAGAAGAAATCGAAAGATGAGTTTCGGAAATACAAACTTCATTTTCGATAGTTAATACTAAAAACAAAAAAAATGAAATACGACGTTATTGTTTTAGGAAGTGGTCCTGGAGGATATGTAACAGCGATTAGAGCTTCTCAATTAGGCTTTAAAGTAGCTGTAGTAGAAAAAGAAAATCTTGGTGGAGTTTGCCTTAACTGGGGATGTATTCCAACAAAAGCGCTTTTAAAATCTGCTCAGGTTTTTGATTACCTTAAACACGCTTCTGACTACGGATTGAAAGTTTCTGAATTTGATAAAGATTTCCCTGCAGTTATTCAACGTAGCCGTGGTGTTGCCGAAGGAATGAGCAAAGGAGTTCAATTCTTGATGAAAAAAAACAAAATTGACGTTATTGAAGGTTTTGGAAAACTAAAACCAGGAAAAAAACTTGACGTTACTGATAAAGATAATAAAGTTACAGAATACAGCGCTGACCACATTATCATCGCAACTGGTGCTCGTTCTCGTGAGTTACCAAACTTACCTCAAGATGGTGTAAAAGTAATTGGATACCGTCAGGCAATGACTTTGCCAACACAGCCAAAATCTATGATCATTGTAGGTTCTGGAGCAATTGGAGTGGAGTTCGCTCATTTCTACAACTCAATGGGAACAGACGTTACTATCGTAGAATTTATGCCAAATGTAGTTCCTGTAGAAGACGAAGATATCTCAAAACAATTTGAGCGTTCTTTGAAAAAATCAGGAATTAAAGTAATGACTAACTCATCTGTTGAGCGTATTGACACAACTGGTGCAGGAGTTAAAGCTTTTGTTAAAACTGCAAAAGGAGAAGAAGTTCTTGAAGCTGACATCGTACTTTCGGCAGTTGGAATTAAAACAAACATTGAAAACATCGGGTTAGAAGAAGTTGGTATTGCTGTTGACAGAGATAAAATCTTAGTAAACGCTTACAACGAAACTAACATTCCAGGATACTACGCAATTGGAGACGTTACTCCAGGTCAAGCTTTAGCTCACGTTGCTTCTGCTGAAGGTATCAACTGTGTGGAGAAAATTAAAGGTTTACA
This sequence comes from Flavobacterium sp. UBA4854, assembly GCF_002399805.1. NCBI lineage: Bacteria > Pseudomonadati > Bacteroidota > Flavobacteriia > Flavobacteriales > Flavobacteriaceae > Flavobacterium > Flavobacterium sp. UBA4854. Next base: position 6,114 of record NZ_DHEI01000065.1, on the reverse strand, counting down.
CGTTGAGCCAATCGATTACGGAAACGTTCCTGGTTGTACTTATGCAACTCCAGAAATCGCTTCTGTTGGTTTAACTGAAAAACAAGCTAAAGAAAAAGGTTACGAATTAAAAATTGGTAAATTCCCATTCTCAGCTTCTGGAAAAGCAAAAGCTGCTGGAAATGCTGACGGATTCGTAAAAGTAATCTTCGATGCTAAATATGGAGAATGGTTAGGATGCCACATGATTGGTGCTGGTGTTACAGATATGATTGCAGAAGCAGTTGTAGCTCGTAAACTAGAAACTACAGGTCACGAAATCCTTAAATCTATCCACCCTCACCCAACAATGAGCGAGGCTGTTATGGAAGCTGTTGCTGATGCTTACGGCGAAGTAATTCACTTGTAAAAATATACCGTTTTACGGTTATATATAATTTTTCAATTTATAAAATCCGATTTGTGAAAACAGATCGGATTTTTTTATGCCTATAGCTTTGTCATTTCGACCGAAGAGAGAAATCACACTAGAAATTCTACAAAGTAAATCGCTAATCTTTGTCATTTCGACCGAGGGGAGAAATCACACTAGAAATTCGACAAAGTTAATCGCCGATCTTTGTCATTTCGACGTAAGGAGAAATCTTCGCAAGCAGCTCGACAAAGATTAGCAAAAATCATTGCTAATAACTTTACTTTGCGCAGTTTCTCGCGAAGATTTCTCCCTACGTCGAAATGACAATACTTTGTCTTAAAAATCAGATTTAAACATTGAAAATTATTTAATAAAAATCCTTTTGTCATATTTTAAGTTGACAACATTCTTAACTATTTATTAGAGATTTGATTAATCATAACACCTTGTCCCGAAGAATTGCTTTTGAAGGCAATATTAAAAATCAACAAATGAAAAACTCAAGAAAACTTAAAATACACAGCAAATATCAAACAAGAACTTTCAAATACATTACAATTCCATCAATAAAACTAGAAGGAAAATGGCTTGAAAAAATTGGATTTGAGAAAGGAAAAATGGTAATTGTGGAACAAAAGAAAAATAAACTCACAATTACCCTAGAAAAAATTAAAAATCAATAAATAACATTTCTCTTCAGGTAATAAAAAGCTTACTTTTATAAATCAATATAAACAAGCATTGTTATGGAAGAAACAAAAATATTCTACGCCGACGGAGAAAATCCAAAAATGATCGAAGCTTACAAAAGAGCGCAAGAAACATTCAAATACTTCTGGAGAGAATTATCTTGGGAATACCGAAGAATAGTTCCAGGTTTAGATGTCGCTTGTGTAAAACTAGCTTTTACTCAAGAAATAGACGACGAAACTATCGTAGAACACATGTGGATTAACGACGTAAACTTTGACGGCGAAACGATATACGGAATTTTAGTAAATGATCCCAACGAATTGACGAATGTAAATAATGGAGACGAAATCGCAATTCCAATTAATCAAATTAGTGATTGGTTATTTGCAATAAATGGTAAGACTTATGGAGCATTTACAATTCATGCAATGCGTTCAGAAATGAGCGACAAAGAAAGAGAAGATCATGATGAAGCGTGGGGATTAGAATTTGGTGATTTTAATGATATTTTAGTGGTAAACGAACAAAAAGAGAAACCAGAAAATCTAATTGAACATCCAATGAGCAAAAACATGAAAGAAAGTCTCATTGAATTCTTAAAAAACAATCCAGAAGAAATAGAAGCTCAAGACGATTTGGGTTATACTTTTTTACATCGCGAAGCTATTGCCGGAAATCAAACTTCTGTAGAGCTCATTTTAAAAGCAGGAGCAAATGTAGATGCAAAAACCAATAACGGAAAAACAGCTTTAGATTTTGCCAAAGAACTCAAATGGGATCACTTAATTCCTGTACTTCAATAGAAAATCTTAGAACCCGATTTGCAAAAGCAAGTCGGGCTTTTTATTTAAGAAGTTGCTTTTCAAAATGAATATTTTTTCATTTCAAAATCAAAACTAATCTTTTTTTAGATGGTTTAAAATAAAGAATATACTACTTTTGCTGCACCAAATCTAACCTGCAACAGAATGAAAAAATTATTCTTTACGCTACTATTATTATCTTCAGTTCTTTTGTCTGCCCAAACAAAAAACGATACTGATTTTGCTTCACGTTTAAAAAGCACTTTTTCTCAATCTACAGACTGTGTTAACGACTTCGAAAAAATACTAAAACCAGAAGAACTTAAGGCTTTAAACACTACTCTAAACAATTTTGAAAAAAAATACCTTTACAAAATTGTTATTATAACAACTCCTTCTATAGAACCATTTCAATCATTTGAAGAGTTTGCAACCGATTTAGATCAATTTTTATCAAAAGACCCAAGATTAGATCCTACCCTTTTAATTGTTGTTAGCAAAACATTGAGACAGATTCAGCTTTTAAGTGTCGATTTTATAAAATACAAGTTAAATACAGAAGACACTCAAAACATAATCAGCACCTATTCTATTCCTGAGCTTAAAAAAGGAAACTACTATAAAGCGCTAGAGCAGGCTTCAAATGAGCTTATAAAAAAGCTACAATAATAAATAATTCAAAATCCGATTTGTGCAAACAGGTCGGATTTTTTTATCTATATTGTCTACTTCCAGCAGAATTCTAAAAATAATTTAAAAGACAATTTCTGCAATTGAAGAACAGTAAATTAAAATTAGAAATGATACGCATAATAGAAGCCCAAAATAGTGATCTGCCACATTTAAGAAAGCTTTTTCTAAATGAAAGACGGCGCACATTTGCCGACCAAGACATTTCTCAATTCAAGTTAGAAGATTTTGACAAGCAAACTCAAGGAGAATATATTTTAATTGCACATGTAGACAATATCCCAATTGGATTTATTTCGATCTGGATGCCCAACAATTTTATCCATCATCTTTATGTTGACCATAAACATCAAGGACAAAATATAGGAACCGAATTATTAAAAGCTGCAATTTCTAAAACCAATTTTCCGCTTACTTTAAAATGTGTTGAAAACAATAGTAAAGCAATTCATTTTTACCTAAAAAAAGGATTTGTAGAAAAATCAAGAGGAAATTCTAGCAACGGAAGTTATATTTTATTTGAATTAACCAAAGATGTAAAATAACCGTAAATGCAAAACATATGCGTTTTATTTGGGCGTGTCCCTCCGGGTCAGGCTGTCCGCTATATCTTTTATGGCAAACCCTGCCATAAAAGGATGCCGCTCCCATCCTTCACTCATTGGTTTTCATAAGAACACTTTTGTTCTAATATAATTTGTATTTTAGTAAGATCAGAACTACAACCAAAAACATTCTAAATCATGCTAAAACAATTTTTTATCCTTTTCATTTTTTGTTTCGGAATCCAATTGCATTCACAAGAAACTGGTTTTACGACACCAGATTATAAAGTCATTGAAAAAGAAATAAGCGACAAAAATTCAAAGTTTTTCTATCCCAAATTAATGGACAGACTCACGAAGAACGACACTCTTTTAACGCATGATGAATACCGCCATTTGTATCTTGGTTATTTTTTTCAGCCCAAATACAATGCTTTCTGGAAATCTCCAGACGACGAAAAGCTCCAAGCTTATTACAATAAAGAAAAACTCGAAACCACCGATTACGATGCCATTATCAAACTAATCAATCATTCTTTAAACGATTTCCCTTTCGACTTACAGCAACTTAATTTTCTAGCCTATATTTATCACTTAAAAGGCGATGAAACCAGTGCAAAAATTGCCTCTTTTAGATTTCATAGTATCATGAATGTTATTCTTTCTTCTGGCGACGGTAAAAAATGCGAAACTGGTTTTCACGTACTAATGGTCGATCACGAATATATTCTCCTCAGCCTTTTTGAAATTGAATCGAAAGGACAATCACTTGTTGATAATTGTGATTATTTAAGCTTTGAAAAAGGTGCTTACAATGTTGATGGCATCTATTTCAATATCGAAAAAATGCTCGAAAACGAAAG
>NZ_DHEI01000065.1:0-1920 GCF_002399805.1 Flavobacterium sp. UBA4854 | reverse complement strand
AAAATGAATATTCTAATTGTTTACGCGCATCCTAGCAAAAAATCGTATACTTTTCAAGTTCTAGAAAGATTAAAACTAGCCTTGAACAATGAAAAATGGAATATAGAAATCTCTGATTTGTATGCGTCTAATTTTACTAGCGATATGTCTGAGGAAGAATACGATCGTGAAGGTTTTGCCAAAACAGAACTTCCTATACCTGCAGATGTTTTAGCAGAACAAGAAAAAATAGAAAAAGCAGACTGTATTATTTTTCTATATCCTGTTTGGTGGAGCGATTGTCCAGCAAAATTAAAAGGCTGGTTTGATCGTGTGTATTCGGTAGGATATGCATATGGGCAAAACGAAACTTCCAGAAAAATTAAAACCATTCCGTACGGTCTTGTAATTTGCACAGCCGGTCATCCGAATGAGTTTTTACATGAAATCGAAATCGCTCAAAGCATGGAAAAAATTATGATTGAAGACCGACTTGGAAAACGTTTTACGCATAAAGAAATGATTATTCTAGGCGGAACTTTGAATCTCCAAAATGTGATGTCAAAACATTTTGACCTTATCAATACAATTCCTCAAAAAATTAAAACAATAGTATAAAAACTCAAATCTAAATCTACCCAAAATGACACAAGACAATAATGTAGAGAAATCAGTCTTTGAAGAAATTCCGACAGAAAAAATATATTCTAAAAAAGCAATTAGCACCGCAACTTTTTTTGGCGGTCCGTTGGTTGCTGGTTATTGCATTGCAGAAAATTTTAAAACTTTCAATGATCTTGAAAAAGCAAGAAACACTTGGATTATTACAGCGATCTGTACAATCGTAATCATTGGAATCTCATTTAGTCTTCCAGAAAACTTTCCAAAAATTGTCTTTCCAGTTATTTATTCTTTCATTGCTTCCTACATAATTCAGACTTATCAAGAAGAAAACATACAAAAGCATAACGATAACGGAGGAGATACTTATGGCGGATGGAGAGTTACTCTAATTACTCTTCTAGGTTTTCTAATTTTATTTGGCTTAATCATGGCAATTGCATTATTCTTTTACGGCATCTAATAAAAAACTTGTCTGAAATACACCTTCAAATTGTCTTTTAAACACCTTAATCAATTGATTTTTAGATTGTAATTTTACTTTACTAATTTAAAAGTCAATTGATTATGAATACTCAAGATTTTACCACAACCATAATTGTCAATCAATCGCCAGAAGAAGTTTTTAAAGCCATACAAAATGTTCGCGGCTGGTGGTCTGAAGAAATTGAAGGAAAAACAGCAAATCAAGGCGATGAATTTAAATATCATTATGAAGATGTTCATCGCTGTAAAATAAAATTGATTGAAGTAATTCCGAATCAGAAAATTGTTTGGCTCATTGAAGAAAATTATTTCAGCTTCACGAAAGATGATACAGAATGGACTAATACAACAGCAGTTTTTGATATCTCGAAAGAAGATGACAAAACAAAACTCACTTTTACACACATTGGTTTGGTTCCAGAATATGAATGTTTTGATGTTTGCAAAGCAGGCTGGAGTAATTACATCGAGAATAGTTTGAAAAAACTAATTGAAACAGGAAAAGGCCAACCAAACGCAACGGGAAAACCTCAAATTGAAACGGAAAGAAAATTATCCGAAAAATAAAATCACTTTTCATACTATTATTTTAGACTACGTCAATCATAGATTTGGCTAAATCTATTTCTCTAATGATACGCAACTTTGTATCATCAAAAAAATAATAGTATGAAAATTATAATTACAGGTTCTTTAGGAAACATTAGTAAACCTTTAGCGAAGACTTTAATAAAAGAAGGACATCAAATTACAGTAATTGCAAGCAGTAGTGAAAGAAAATCGGAAATTGAAAACCTTGGAGCGCAAGCCGCAATTGGTTCAGTAAATGACGTT
>NZ_DHEI01000160.1:82248-92131 GCF_002399805.1 Flavobacterium sp. UBA4854 | reverse complement strand
CAATTGGTTTCAACAATCGATCCTATATTAATATCTCTCCAGTACAATTCCAATTTCTTCATTTCTTTTTAGTTTACTTTAATTTTCTATTTATAAAAACTTACACCAACCACTCACTAACCAATTTCCTATACGTCTCTCCTATTGGCAAAGCATTGCCGCTTTTCATTACAATCTGATTTCCGTCAATTACTTTAATTTTACCTTTTGGAATAATATAAGAACGATGAATTCTAATAAACTGATTACTTGGAAGTTTCTCCAAAATATCTTTCATATTCTCCAATGCCATTATCTTTTCGTCATTAGTATGAATTCGGATATAATCTCGTAAACCTTCAATATATAAAATATCATTTAGCGCAATTTTATAATGCTTACGATCCGCTTTTACAAATAGATAATCATCTCCTAATTTTTCACTAACCTGAAATGTTTCTTGCCAGCGAATGAACTTTTCTACACTTTGGTAAAAACGGTTAAACGTAATAGGTTTCAACAAATAATCGATCACATGAAACTGAAAAGCTTCAAGCGCATATTGCGGATAAGCCGAAGTAATAATAAAATTATATTTCTGATTGAACATCTGCATCAATTCAATTCCCGTTAATTGTGGCATTTGAATATCAATAAAAATCAAATCAACAGATTCAGCGTTTAGAATTTCAATTGCTTTAAAAACATCGCTGTCAGCGTATAAAACATTTAATCTTGAAATTTTAGAAGCATAATCGGCAATTAATTTTACAGCAAACGGTTCGTCGTCTAGAATAATGCAGTTTATTTTTTTATTCATTTTAAATCTATTTCAAGTTCTGCTGTAAAGTGGTTTTCGTTGTTCATGATTCTTAATTTATGTTTTTTAGGATAATGAATCTGTAAACGCTTTTGCAAATTATCTAAACCAATTCCGCCCAAACTATCTTTTTTCTGTGTTCCGATTCTATTTTTTACTTTAAAATTCAAATGATTTTCCAAAACTTTCAATTCTATTTTTATGGATTCAGAGTTAGAAACCGCTCCATGTTTTAACGCATTTTCGACCAAAGGCGATAAAATATACGGCGGAATTTCTTCTAACTCATTTTTGATTTCGACATTAAAATCAACCAAAAGATTCTCTTGATGCCTCAATTCTTCGAGCTCAATATATGCTTTTATGTACTCAACTTCATCTGCTAATTTAATCTTTTCTTTCTGCGATTCATAAGTGGTAAAACGCATAATCTTACTTAATTTATCAATTGCCGCTAATGACTTATCTGACTGAAAATAAACCATTGAGTAGATATTATTTAAAGTATTAAATACAAAGTGCGGATTAATTTGTGCTTTCAAGAATTTGATTTCAGTGTTCTTATTTTCTTCCAAAATGAGCTTGTTATATTCCAAAAGACGAATCGAATAAATCACAAACCAAAGAAACGAACTCAAGATGATTGACATACTGCTGTAATGTAAATTGTCGAGCATATAATTTAGAAAATTTATATTGGTATAATTTACTCTATCAAATAAAAGTTTAGTTATAATTTGCTCAAAAAAGAATCTTAAAAAAGTAAAAACTAGATAGGAAACAAAAAAACCTGCAAAAAGTCTTTTCCAGTTAAAAGCTTTGAAAACCGTTTTCATTACGATCAAATAATGAAAATAAAATGTCATAATAAAAACGATAAAATAAGTGCAAAGAAACAGATTCGGTACAGAGAATCGTGCCCCAATCGGATTTTTCACGAAAGTGAAATACGAAATTAAAAGCCAATAAATAATATGAATTAAGCATTCGAGCCTTTTGGTAATGGTTCCTTTGTACATTCGGTATATTTTTAAAACAAAGATATACATTCAGTAAAAAGCATTTTAACGGGTTTGCAGATTAATCGAAGGGGTTTGTCGATAAAAGTGGTTTTTGGGTTTTAATTCTAACAGTTTTGTCCTGTAATTAAAATCCAAATCATGAACAGAATCATTTTAGTATCCATTTTATTTCTATTCCAAATCAATGCTTTCAGTCAGCAATTTTCATTAAAAGGAAAAATAATCAATCAAAATAAAATGCCGTTGGAATTTGCAACTGCAACTTTGTTAAAATTAGATAGAACTTTATACAAACAAGCTTCTACAGATAGTTTAGGAAATTTTACACTCAATGCCGCAAAAGGAAATTATCAATTGATAATTGAGCAATTTGGAACGGAATTTAGCAATAAATCAATTCTAATTGACCAAAACATTGATTTAGGAAATTTGGAAATAAAAGAACAGATTCAGCTTGATGGCGTTACGGTTAAATCGAGAAAAAAACTCGTAGAACAAAAAGTAGATCGTTTGATTTTTAATGTAGAAAACTCTGTTGTTGCAACTGGCGGAACAGCTTTGGATGCTTTAAAATCTACGCCAACAGTTCGAGTACAAAACGAAACGATTTCTATTGTTGGAAAAGGAGAAGTTTTGGTTATGATTGATGATCGTTTGAATAAAATGACACAAGAAGATTTGTCTGCATTTTTAAGATCGATTCCTGCAGATAATATTAAAAGTATTGAAGTAATTACAACACCACCTGCAAAATATGAAGCCGAAGGAAACAGCGGTTTAATCAATATTAAATTAAAAACCGCCAAAGCGAATTCTTGGAGTGCGAATCTTGGATCTACTTATGTACAAAGAAGTTACGCAAGCGAAAATATAAACGGATTGTTTCTTTACAATTATAATAAGCTATCGCTTCAAGCTTCTATAAATAAAGGAAAAGACCACTTTTGTACGACTTCTGACAACCGAATTTATTATCCAAATGAAGTTTGGAAACAAGATATTACAACCAAATCAAAAACAAATATATTGAGCATTGGTTTTGGTGCCGATTATAAACTGACTGAAAAATGGACGTCTGGAATAAAATATTTAGGAAGTTTTAATGATAGAAATGCAGTAAATAATCCGCTGACTACTCGCTATAATACTTCTGGAGAAATCAATTCTTATATTTTGTCCGATGTGAATTCGGAAAACAAACCGAAAATGAATTCTATAAATTGGAATAACGTTTTTGGCTTAAATAATGAAGGTAAAAATATTACGGTTGATTTGGATTATTTCAATTATCAAAAAGATGATTCTCGCACATTTTCAGGAAATGAAATAGACAACCAAAATGAAAATATTCCCGAAACTTACTTTGCCGCAATCAATTCTAACTTAAACCGATTGAAAAATTATTCGGCGAAAATTGACTTTTCGTTTCCTTATTCTTGGGCAAATATTAGTTTTGGAGGAAAAGGATTTTACACCAATACTAAAAACAATTTGACCGTTTTTGACAACGAAACTGGAACTCCAATCTTGAATTCTAATTTTTCTAATATATTCACTTACAAAGAATACAACGAAGCTTTATATTTTTCAGCCAATAAAAAACTGACCGAAAAATGGGAAACGCAAATTGGCTTAAGAGCCGAAGCAACACAAACAGAAGGTTATTCAGAGAATCTAAACCAAACCAATAAAAACAATTATATCAAATTGTTTCCAACCGCTTATGTGACTTACAATGCAAACGACAATAATTCATATTCTTTAAATTACAGCAGAAGAATTCGCAGACCAGATTTTGATTATTTGAATCCGTTTGTGATTAGAACAAGTCCGTTCTATTATTCAGAAGGAAATCCGTTTTTGAAACCTTCAATTATTGACAATTTTGAGTTCTCTTATATCCGAAATCAAAAATGGGTAAATAATGTCTATTTTTCTCAAGTTTCAGATTTTGGACAAGAATTAGCGATTATTGATCCTGAAACGAATATTACGAAAAGTACACCAATCAATTACGCCGACACTTTCCAAATCGGACTTTCAACCTATTACAATTTCAATAAATATTCTTGGTGGAATAGCTTTATCGGGTTCAATTTAAACTATCAAAATGTAAAATCAAAAACGAATCTAATTGCTTCTGTAAACGGTTACAACGGCTATATTTACAGCAATAACGATTTTACAGTAAATCAATCTAAAACCCTTTTCATTGGTTTAAATTATGGTTTGCAATTACCGGGACGTTATCAGGTTTTTAATATTTCGACTTTGAATATTTTGGATGTTTCTGTCAAGTTTCTGGCTTTAAAAAAGAATCTTTCAATTACTTTAACGGGAGAAGATTTATTGAACGCGCAAAAACCTTTAATTTCTTATTATTCAAACGGAATCAAAAATACGATGGAAAACTACAGAGATTCTAGAGCTTTTAAAATTGCTTTGAGTTATAAGTTTGGAAATCGAAGTGTAAAAACTAACGAAAGAAACTTTGGAAATGAAGAGGAAAGGAATCGTGCGAATTGATTTTTCTTAAATTAATTTAATTGAGGCAAAACAGCTTTAAACACTACCGTTTCCAAATGTTTGAAGCAGTTTTATCTCTTTAAAAAACAATCAAATACATAAAAAAATCATTATTTATTTGTTTTTATGACCAATCGGTCATATATTTGCATCGTTAAATACAATTTATCATGACAAAAGGTGAAGAAACCAGACAATTTATTATAGAAAAAGCCGCTCCTATTTTTAATACAAAAGGAATTGCAGCAACTTCTATGAGCGATATTATGGAAGCTACCAAATTGTCAAAAGGAAGCATGTACGTTCATTTTGAAAATAAAGATGTTTTGGCCTGTGCAGCTGTAGATCATAATATGAAAATATTAAGTTCTAAACTAGAAACAGCACTTAGAGAAAACAAAAGCGCCAAAAAGCAACTTTTTGCTTATATCAATTTTTTTAGCAACCCAATCAATCCACCAGTAATTGGCGGATGTCCTTTGCTAAACTTTGGAACCGAAGCAGACGACACAAATCCGATTGTGAAAGAAAAAGTAAACGCAGCCATCAAACGCGGACAAGTGCTTTTAACTTCGATTATAGAAAAAGGAATTGCCGATAAAGAATTTCATTCTGATTGGAGTGCATCAGAATTTGCCATTACACTTTTTGCCATGCTTGAAGGAGGGCATTTAATGTCAAGAGTATCTGGCAATAACGATAATATGAAAACAATAGAGAAAACGCTTAAAAAAATTATATCTGAAAAATTGATATAATTTTTTTTGCTTTAAAAATGACCGATTGGTCATAAATATTTTTAATTAATTATAAAAAACAAATACCATGTCAAAAACAATTTTAATTACAGGAGCTTCAAAAGGATTTGGAAGAGCTTGGACAGAAGCTTTTTTAGCTAAAGGATACAATGTAGCAGCAACTGCGAGAAACCTTGAAACTTTAAACGATCTTAAAGAAAAATATGGAAACGCAATTTTACCTCTAAAATTAGACGTTAACAATCGTTTAGAATCTCTAGAAGTGGTTCAGAAGGTAAAACAGCATTTTGGAACTATTGATGTTCTGATCAATAATGCAGGTTATGCACTTACGGGCGCAGTTGAAGAAGCCAATGAACAAGAAGCGAGAGAACAATTTGAAACTAATTTCTTTGGAACTTTATGGTTAACTCAAACGGTATTGCCAATTATGAGAGAACAAAAAAGTGGCCACATTATTCAAGTTTCTTCTATTTTAGGATTAGCAACTTTACCAACAGGAATGGGCCTTTACAGTGCTTCTAAATTTGCTATTGAAGGTTTAAGCGAAACATTGGCATCTGAGGTAAAACAATTCGGAATCAACGTGACTTTATTGGAACCAAACGGATACGCGTCTAACATCTGGCACACTGGAATTACTAGTGAAAGTATTCCCGCATATGATGACATTAAAAAAGCTCTTGCAGAGAGAGAAAACGTATTTGGCAAAGTTGAAGCAACTGCTCCAATAGTGGTAAAACTAGTAGAAAACGAAAACCCTCCTTTGCGATTATTATTAGGAAAAGTGGCATTGCCTTTCGTAAAACAAAGTTACGCTCAAAAATTAGAAAGCTGGGAAAAATGGAATGACGTTTCTGTTGAAGCACATGGTTAATTAATTTATGCTGTAATAAAAGATAATTTCAAAACAAAATTATCATTCCGTAGGAATGTTTGGTTGGTAGAAAAAAAAATCAACAGTTATATTGACATTTTGTAGGAACGTTTGATATGCATTATTATAAAAAACGATAAAAAACAAACGTTCCTACGGAACGCAAAATAATAACAACAACCTAGTTCTACCAACCAGATGTTCCTACGGAACAAAACAAATTATGCGAATATAAAAACGGGATTATCTGAATCTTCTTCAATAATCCCGTTTTACTTTTTAGAAAGTGCTTCTATATTTATTCATAATTGTTTTGAATAAATCCTTATTTGACGGTGGCGAAAGCACAATCGCTTTTGACCCTGAATGAATGGATTCTTCGATATCATTTAGACTTTTTCCGCCTGTAGCCATTACTGGAAAATTGGGAAATTTAACTATAATATCTTTCACAATTTTAGCTGTGTTTGCTCCTCCAGAGACATGAAAAACATTTACCCCTGCTTCTATCTTTCCTTTCAGAAAATCATGATCAGATGAAGTTACAGTAGCGATAATTGGAATAGAAACTTTCTCTCTTATTTTTTTGACATCTTTATTCTCAAACGGAATATTTACAATAATTCCCAATGCACCCGCTTGTTCAGCGTAAATGGCCATTTCTACTGACTTTTTGCCTTTTGTTGTCCCGCCTCCTACACCGCAAACAACAGGTTTTCCAGCAAAATCTATCAAGGTTTTGATTATTTTTGGAGACGGTGGAAACGGATAAACTGCTAGAATTGCATCGGCATCATTATTCTCGATAAGTGCCATATCTGTAGAAAAAAGAAATGATTTAATGATTTCGTTTTTCAGCAACAAACCTTGGCAGTCTTTGCCAATAATCTCTGGTGAAGTGAGAGCTTTAGTTATGGTTTTATTTCTTCTGAATAACCGATCCCAAAGTGAACTTTTCTTTTTATTTTCCCAAAATGAGCCTGAAATTGAACTAATCTGCATGGTCTTAATTTTTGCTTTTCGACCAAATTTAATACAGCAAAATCTAAATTTTCTTAAAATAAAAAGTGAAAATTCAGATTTTGTAATGAGTTAGGAAAAATTTGTAGTAAAATTAAATCTGCCAATTAGTTTAATATAAAAATCTAACAAAAGTCGGATTCAATATTTCAAAATATAACCAAACAAAAAATGATTTAAAATTGGATTATCATTCCGTAGGAATGTTTGATTGGAAGAAAAAAAACGACAACGCATTCACGTTCCATAGGAACGTTTGATGTACACCTCCATAAAAAATGATAAAACCAAACGTTCCTACGGAACGTAAAACAATGACAACAACATAGTTCTACCGACCAGATGTTCCTACGGAACAACCACATTTATCTAAAAATAAAAAAGCGCAAAATCTGATAGATTTTGCGCTTTTTTATTTTTATACGAAATATTTTTTATGCTTGAATCTTTTTCTTCTTAGACTTCTTCCCTTTCTTCCACCAAATTATAAATCCAGTTATAGGTAATGAAGCTCCAATCAAACTGACCAAACTCCAGATTATTTTTCCTGTAAGACCAAAGAAAACTCCTGTATGCAGATCGTGATTACTAGCTTCATAAATATCAGCAGCGTTGTTGTCTTTGTATAATTTGGTTCTGAGCATCTGCCCTGTTTTTCCATCAAAGAAAAGCGTATTTTGATTTCTTGCCCAATCATTTGGATACGTCATTCTTAATCGCAATTCTCCTGTTTTTCTAATTGAAAACGAAACCGAAGTTGCGCCTGGATATTTCGCATTTGCACTTTCGTAAATATTATTATAACGAACAGGAATTGTAGTCGAATCAATTTTAACGTTAGAAACTACTTCATCTCCTTTTCTAAGTTTGGTTCCCGTTACTAAACTAACTCCTTTTTTAACCGTATCATATTTGAAATACGTTCCAGAAAAGGCAATTAAAAGCAGAAAGATAGAAGCATAAAATCCTAAAACTTGATGCAAATCAAAATTAACTCTTTTGAATGAACCGCTCCACTTTATTTTTAAAGATTGCTTAAGCAAGCGTCTTTGGTTTGGAAACCATAAAATTAATCCCGTTATGAGCATAATGATAAAAATTACCACTGCCCAACCTTGAATAAATTCACCAACTTCTCCTAACAACAAAGTACGATGTATTTCTAGTACCGTATTGAGCCAATCCGCTCCCTGCTGATTGATTAAAGTTCCATCGTACGGATTGAAATAATAGGTCTTTTTCTTTTTCGTAGAAATTTGAACGGCAGCATTCGGTTCCACTTTATCGATTTTTAAAGCGGTAATTTTCTGTTTAGGTTCAAGACGTTCGTAATTTTCAATTATAGTTTTTAAACCTATAAATGGCTTTTCTTGAACGGGAACGTGCAGATATTCTTTGTTAGCAAAATCACGTATTTCTTCTTCAAAAACATAAAGAAAACCCGTAATGCTCACTATAAAAACAATGAGGCCCGATGCTAAACCGAGCCACAAATGTATTTGTCTGATAGTATTTTTAAAACCTTTGGTCATAATTTGCAATAAAATCCAAATGTAGAAATATCATTTTAAATGACGAATTGTAATCTTTAGAATTTAAAAGTAATATTTCCTGTAACTCTTGTTGGGTTTTGAGCCGCTAAACGATAAGACCAATATTTTTCATTCGTAAGATTGTCTACTTTTAATCCTAATCTAAATTTTGGTCTGTCGTAAAATACAGAGGCATCCAAAACGGTATAAGACGGAATACTGAATTTGAAAGTAGTTGTATTCGTTTGATAATACTCGCTTCCATAAATTCCACCAAAACCAAATCCAAGACCAGATGCTGCACCCTCTGTCAATCTATAACTTGCCCAAAGGTTCGCAGTTGTAGGCGAACCAGCAGTTGTAGGTCGCAAACCATTAATACTCGGGTTGGCTTTTGTATATTCACTATCATTATAAGTATAACCGGCAACAATATTTAAACCTTTAATAGGATTAGCGATCAATTCTGCTTCAAAACCTTTACTCAATTGCGTTCCGTCTTGAATCTGAAAGTTTACGTGATCTGGATCGTCACGAGTTACGTTTGTAACTTTGATGTCGTAATAACTGAAAGTTGCGCTAATTTTATTAAAGTCAAATTTAACTCCACCTTCTAATTGATTTGCCTGATTTGGTTTAAAAGTATTTCCATTAAAATCAGATCCTCCCACATTATTAAATCCGTTCATGTAGTTTCCGAAAACAGAAACCTTATCTTTAACCACTTGGTAAACAGCTCCCAATCTAGGAGAAAATGCCGTCTGATTGTAATTTCCAGCAATAGAATCTCGGCTTGGGTAATATACTCCTTTATTGATATAACGATCAGCTCTAACACCTCCCATTACCAACAATCTATCAGTAACATTCAAAACATCAGAAACATAAGCACTATAAGTTCTTTCATCATTTGAAACCATATTAGTGTACGTCGCATTAGCAAACAAAGGTTCTATTTTATTGATTGTAAAATTGTTATATGCATCTCCTGGTTTCCTAAAATTAAGTGCTGGCATGTTTACCGTTGCATCATTACGTGTTGCACGAAGACTGTAAAAATCTAAACCTGCCACAACTCTATTACGCAATTTTCCAATTTTAAAATCTCCGTTAAAGTTTTGCTGAATATCTGTACCGTAATAAGGATAATCTTGATTGGTAACTTGTTGTCTCAATGTTTCATTGCTTAACATAGTCAAAGCCACAACATATCCTTCAGATGAAGATCTTGTGCGCGAAACAATAGTTTGCGAAGTCCATTCGTCTGAAATTTTATATTTCAATTGAGCAAAAATATTATATTGCTGACCTGTATAATTTACAGTATTATTAGCAAAAGAAAGATTGTA